>NZ_JAAGPS010000066.1:0-40654 GCF_017105025.1 Paraburkholderia sp. Ac-20336
GACCAGAAATGCAAACCAGCTTGCAATCCGGGAGGCGTCCACATAAGGCACTTTGAAGTACTGGCGCGGCATGGACAAGCATGAGCATTGCGAAGACGACGAAATGAAGCCCGGCAAGAGTTTCGGGGAGCCGTTCATAGTCACGCGCGAGACGCCGGAAACGGTTGAGCCAGCCAAAGCTGCGCTCGACCACCCAGCGCCGGGGGAGCAGAACGAAACCCCTTTTCGTTTCGTCGAGTTTGATCACCTGTAGCTCAATGCCTTCGTCGAGTGCTGCCTGCGCTGGCTCCTGGCCCGTGTATCCCTGATCGGCGAATGCCACCTTGACCGTGCCTCCCGTTACCTGTTGGACCTGACGCGCAAGCTCTGTTACCTGCGCGCGTTCCTGCTCATTGGCCGGTGTTACGTGTACTGCGAGCAACTGTCCCAACGTGTCCACTGCAATATGTACCTTGCTGCCGCGTTTGCGCTTATAACCGTCATAGCCCGCACGCGGGCCGCTCTCGCAGGTCGACTGGATCGTGCGGCCATCGAGGATGATTGCGCTGGGCTGTCCCTGCCGGCCCTGTGCCACGCGTATCACCGAACGCAGGTCGCTCACCATGTTCTCAAAACAGCCTGCCTGCAACCAGCGTTGAGTCTGCTGATACACCAGTTCCCACGGTGGGAAATCATGGGGCAGCATCCTCCACGGCGCGCCGGCACGAGCCATCCAGCGCAAGGCATCAAACATGTTGCGCAGTTCGTATTTGCGCTGGGGTGCGTCAACGTCCATCAGCGTCAGATACGGGGCCGCGAAACTCCATTCCTCATCCGACACATCGGTCGGATAACCTCTGCGGTTTGTTCTTTTCATCCCGCCAGGATACCAGATCTAGACCGAAGTTCCTAACACGCTCTAGGCGCTACGCCGCGCGATCAGTCATACAAACAGCAACGGCAAACATCCGCGACAAACGGCTTCGCCCCACCACGTCACTACGTCACCACACAGCCACACCACCACCCGACAGCAAGTCCGAACCTCCCGACATCGTCGCTTCGTCATACGCGGCGATCCGCTCTTCGGGCATACCGCTTGCGCGTCAGGAAACCGAGCGCAATCCGCGACGATTCCGCCTAAGCTGAGTTGACGCCGCGTTTTTCGCGCGCATCCGCATCTGCCTCGCAATCACACGCTTCGCCACACCCTGGCCGCGCCTTGCATCGTGCGGTGCATGGCGTCCCGAATTGCGCCCCGAATCGCACCCCGAATCGTATCCCCCAAACACGCCTTGACCCGCCCCGCACGCCATGAGCGAAACCACCCCACGCCTGTTCATCGTCTCGCCCCATTTCGACGACGCCGTCTTCAGCTGCGGCGCGCTGCTCGCCGCGCATCCCGACGCCGCCGTCTGCACGGTGTTCGCCGCGTCGCCCGAGCACGACATGCGCACCGAGTGGGATAAAAAAGCGGGCTTCGCGAGCGCGCGCGAGGCGATCCGCGAACGCACGCGCGAAGACAATCGCGCGCTCGACGTGCTCGACGCGATTCCGCTGCGCATGCCGTTTCGCGACGGCCAGTACGCCGATTCGCCGTCGATCGGCCAGATGGCGGCCACGCTCGAGGAAACGATCTATCGCACGACCGCCAACACGCTGCTGATGCCGCTCGGCCTGCAACACGACGACCACGCGCGCGTGTTCGAAGCCTGCTGCGAAATCCTGCCGCGGCTCACGCATCTACGCTGGTTCGGCTACGAGGAAGCGATTCACCGGCTCACGCCGGGCGCGCTGCAGGCGCGGCTCGCCGATCTCGCGCGGCGCGGCATCGTCGCGACGCCGGCGCACCCGAGCGCGGACCATACGATCGACATGCAACGCCGCGCGCAACTCAAGCGCGAAGCCGTCAACGCCTACGCGAGCCAGTTGCGCGCGTTCGGCGCCGGCCATTACGACGACGTATTCGCAACCGAGCGCTACTGGCAACTGAGCGTCGGCCGCCGCGCGAAAAAATAGGGAAAAGTAGCCGACAGGAAGCGTGGCCAGCGCCTACGCTTGAATACAAAACGACGGAGACGGGCAGCGCATTTCGGCAGCGGCCCGCATGCATGGACCGTGTTGGCCCGCACTGGCCCTTACTGGCCCGCGGCAACCCCTCTCCGCCCGATTTCGCGCATTCCAACCGCAAAGGTGACGCCATGAGCGACGACCTGCACACGAGCCCGATTCCCGACCCGAACGCCGATCCGAACCGCGACCCCGAGGCCGATCCGCTCGTGCCGCCCGCGCCCGGCCATCATGTCGAGGAGCCGCAGCGGCCCGACGGACCGCCGGACAAAGACCCCGTATGAGCGATGCCGCTCACGGCGCCCCGGCATCGCACGCAGCGCGGGCCGCTCAGCGCATCAGGTCGGTAAAGCCCTGCAGCAGGCGGTCGATATCGGCCGCATGGATGTTGCCCATCGTCGAAATGCGGAACAGCTCCGCCGACAGACCGCCCTGCCCCGCATAGATGACGAAGCCGCGCGCCTTTAGCGCGTCGTGCAGTTGCGGATACGCGATGCCGTCCGGCAAGCGGTACGCGCGCAGCACCACCGACGACTGATCCGGCGGCAACACGCTACCGATGCCGCGCTCGGCGAGCCCCGCGCGCGCCTGCTCGGCGAGCCCCGCATAGCGCGCGTGACGCGCGCGCCAGCCGCCTTCGTCGGCGAGTTCGCGCAGCGCTTCGACGAGCGCGTAGTACGCGTGAACCGAGGGCGTGAACGGCGTATTGCGCTGATCCTGCAAGCGCGCGAGACGGCCGAGATCGAGGTAGTACGTGCGGCTCGCCGCCCGCGCGAGCGCCGCGCGCCGCACCAGCACGAACGACGCGCCCGGCACGCCGTGCAGACATTTGTTCGCGGTGGCAGCGACCGCATCGAGACTCGCGTCGGCGAAATCGATCGCCTCGGCGCCGAAGCTGCTCACGCCGTCCACCAGCAGACGCAGGCCGCGCGCGCGGCACAGGGCGCCGAGCGCGGCGATGTCGTTCAGACGCCCCGTGGTCGTCTCGTGGTGGATCACCGCGACGTGCGTGAACGACTTGTCGGCGTCGAGCCGCCCGGCGATCTTCGCGAGATCGGGCGCGTCCATCCAGTCGTGCTTCAGCGCTTCGTGCGCGATGCCGTATTGCGTCGCGATCTGCGCGATGCGCTCGCCGTACACGCCGTTTTCGACGACAAGCAGCTTGCCGCCCTGCGGCACGAGCGCGGCCGTCATGCTTTCGACGGCGGCCGTGCCGGAGCCCGTCATCAGCACGGCCTGCCATTCGTTCGGGTCGAGCCCGTACACGTCGACAAGACGCGTGCGCGCCTCTTCCTGCAAATCGAAAAACTCGCTTTCGCGATGGCACAGGTCCGTCTGCAACAGGCTGTTGCGGACGCGCTCGGTGAGCGTCACCGGGCCGGGGTTGAGCAGCAGCATGGGGGTTCCTTCAATTGCGATGGGTTCAGGCGGCGCCGATGTGGCGCATCAGGCGCATCTTCACATCGGGCGGCGTGATGGTCGGGCGCGGCAGGCCGTCGGGCGTGCCGCGGCGGATCGTCAGGCGTGCGAAGCGCGGACCGTCGAGCGGCGGCGCGGCAAACAGCGCGTCGAGCACGGCCGGATCGTCGCTCTCGACCGCCGACGCATAGCCGCACGCGGCCGCCACGCCCGCGAACGACACCTGCGCCGACACCGTCGCCTGGCCGCCGGTCGAATCGTGCGCGCCGTTGTCGAGCAGCACGTGCGTGAGGTTCGCCGGACCGTATGCGCCGAGCGTCGCGAACACGCCCATGCGCATCAGCGCGGCGCCGTCGCCGTCGAGCGCGACCACGCGCAGGTCCGGCCGCGCGAGCGCAAGACCGAGCGCGAACGGCGTCACGCAGCCCATCGAGCCGACCATGTAGAGCTGGTTCTCGCGATCGTCGATGGCATAGAGTTCGCGGCCGCAAAAGCCGGTCGAGGCAAGCACCACGGTCGAGTCGAGCGGCGTATGCGCGATGACCTTTTGCAGCGCATCGTGACGCGTCGCAAGTTCGTTGGCGGCGACGCCGCGGAACTCAGCGCGCGGCGCCACCGGCGTCTTGCGCGCGGGCGCGCCGCCGTCCTTCAGTTCGTACGGCGCGACGCTGCCCTTTTGCATCACGAGCGCATACGGGCGGCCGGTCGCGTCCATGTGCGCGACCGCGCGCTCGAGCGCCGGGCCAATCGCATCCGCCTCGGTCGGGAAGGTCTCCCATGGGATTTCCATCGTGTCGAGCATCGCCGGCGTGATCGGGCCCATCAGCGCGTGCTGCGGCTCGTCGGCGACGCCGGGCTGGCCGCGCCACGTGACGATCAGCAGTTGCGGCAAACGGAAGGTCCATGTCAACGAGGTCAGCGGACTCACCGCGTTGCCGAGCCCCGAGTTCTGCATCATCGTGATGCCGCGCCGGCCGTTGCGCGCGCCGAGCGTGACGCCCGCGATCAGCGCGACCGCGTCGCCCTCGTTGGCCGCCGATACGTAGTGCAGCGAGTCGTCCTGCAACACGTAGTTGATGAACGGCGTCAGATATGAGCACGGCACGCCCGCGTACCAGTCGAAACCGCGCTCGCGCGCCGCCTCGACGAACTGTGCGGCTTCGATCATCGCGCGTCTCCGTGTGCTTCCTGCTGTGCTTCATGCTTCGCTACCGCGCCCTCCGCCGTCGCGAACGGCGCCTGCGCGTGGGCGAAATCGCCCGCGCGGCGAAAGTCGTCGAGATCGTTGACACCGCGCCAGTGACCATGCACGTATTGCACCTCGATCGATTCGCCGGCTTCGATCAGCGCATTGAGCAGCGCGGGCATGTCGAGCGAGGCGAAATCCGCCCGTGCCTGCAACTGCGCCATCACGGCCTGCAAGCGCTCGCGCCCCGCGCCGCGCACGTTCAGCAGACCGACCCAGCGGCCATGCGGCGCCTGTGCGGCGCTCGCCGCCGCCGACTCAGCCTGAGCCTGCCCGCTCGCGACATGCCGCAGCACGACCTTCGTGCCGAACAGGCCGCGGTCGTCGACCGCCGAGCACCACGCGAAATCGCGCACGCTCGCGTTTTCCGCGTCGGTCAGCGACGAATCGACGACCACGCTGAAGGCCGCCTCGCTCTCCACCAGATCGCGCATGATATAGCTGCGGAACAGCAGATCGCCGTACGAGATCACGGTATCGCCGCTCAGCGTGTCGAGCGCGCACGCGAGCGACGCGAGTTCGCCAGTCTGCGCATGTTGTTCGTTGACGACGAGCTTGATGCCGGCCGTTTCGATCGCGTCGGCGCGATAGCCGCCGACCACCGTGATGTCGTTGACGCCCTGCTTCTTGAACGCATCGACGAGCCAGCGCAGCAGCGGCTTGCCCGCGATCGGCAACATGACTTTCGGACGATCCTCCGTGACGGCTTCAAGCCCCTTGCCGCGGCCCGCCGCGAGCACGACGGCGGAGCCGGCCGCACGGCCGCTCGACAGATAGCGGTCTTCGGCTTCCGAGTATTCGTCCGCATCCTGCAGGCGGAAGATTTCGTTGACGGCGGCGATGCTGTCCTCGACGTTGACGAGCGTTTCGCTCGCATGGATGTCCTTCGCGACCGCCTGCATCGCCGAGGTGGACGCGCGGATCAGATGGTTCGCCCAGATCACGGCGCTGATGCCCGCCTCGCGGAACACGTCGGTCGGCGTGCTGTAGTACTTGGTCGGCACGATCACGAGCGGCGCGCGGCCGGCCCATTCGCGCGCGAATTCGAGAATCTCGTCGGGGCGCGACAGCTTGCTGTGAATCAGGATCGCATCGGCGCCGGCCTGGCGGTAGGCTTCGGCGCGGCGCAGCGCTTCGTCCATGCCCCAGCCCGCGATCAGCGCCTCGACACGCGCGACGATCGAGAAATGCTCGTCGTTCTGCGAGTCCTTGCCGGCTTTGATCTTGCCGCAGAATTCGTCGATCCCGGCAAGCGGCTGCGCCTCGCCGTTGATAAAGCTGTTGGTCTTCGGAAACTGCTTGTCTTCGATACACACGCCGGCGATGCCGCGCTGTTCGAGCTTGCGCACGAGGCGGCGCACGTTGTTGAAGTTGCCGTAGCCGGTGTCGCCGTCGAGCAGGATCGGCAGATCGCTCGCGTCGGCCATGAATTCGAGCGTGTCGACCACCTGAGTCCAGCTCGCCTCGTTGTTGTCGCGCACGCCGAATTGCGCGGAGATCGCGAGGCCCGAGCCCCAGATCGCCTTGAAGCCGGCTTCGCGAACGATGCGCGCGGACAGGCCGTTATGGGCCTCCATCATGAATTCGAGCTCGTTGCTGAGCAGCATCTGGCGCAGACGCGCACTGCGGGATTGGGAAACAAAAACGGGTTCGCGGGCGTTCATTTTCAATACTCCTGATGGCGGGCTTATTGGTGTTTTTCTATGCCCGGCTGGCGACGGGAAAAGCGCGACTATAACGGAATTCTTTATGGCGGGTTTTCTGGAATACACACGCATTTCCGGCGTTGCGATTAAGTGGAGAAATGTGCTGTTTTTTGCGCCTGCGGTCGAATAAAGGAGTTCTGTGTTTGTTTGGCGTTTTGTGGAGTCTTGATGCGATGGCTTACTGTGTGTTTTTCCATGAGCCTTTCTGGGTATGGCTCAGATGGGTATCTGGCTTACACGGTGGTTTTCTGGCGCCTATATTTACTCATGCTTTGAATCGTTATTTTTCACGGAGAATTGCTACTGAATTAAAATTCGCAAATATTATTTTTAAATACATATCAAATAATGCACCAATAACAGCACCAGAATCGCCACCACAAGCATCGGCTAAACCGTTTATAAACAGACACACAAGCCAGCGAATTGGCACGCAAAACGGCAGATTTTCCTGCTGGTAATCAAACCGAATTGCGCCGTCAACACAGCGAGCGGTGCATAAACAGCAATCCAATAGACGCTCGTGGTCCAAGCCCCGCTGCACCGGCTCCCGATTACAGTGACGCCCGGCGCGCTCGCGCCAGGCGTGATGCTGCTCGTGCAGCGGGTCACCCTATGCCATCGGTGCGCGAGCGGGCTAGTTGTCGGCTAACTTCCGCGAGACAACGTAGACATCCACGCTACCCATGGAACATTCGGCAGACGATGCTTCGCTTGACGTGATGACCTCGATCACGCGCCCCGACTTGTCATGGAACGTCATGTCGTACACATCGCGATAAAGGTCCTGGCCGACTTTCTGCGATGCGATGCGCACCGCTTGCGTTTTCGACGCGTCGAGCTTTGTGGGATCGATGATGCCTGCATTCCGCAGCTTCACTTCGGCGATGCTCCTGGGCCAGCTAACGCACTGCGCAGGTGAGCCCACCATGGCAAAGGCGGGAGCAGTGAGAAGGATAGATGCGGAGATGGCGATTGCTTTCATTCATGGCGTTGCAGCGTATAGGCGTCCGCGTGCTGGTCATTTCTCAAGCGCTCCTTCCCGTTGGTGAAAGCGTTCACCGTAGACGCACGGGCCGATAGCGTGCAATCGGACGACTCCTAAATGCGAGCGACAAGCCGGCGAGCAAGCAAAAAGAAGGCGCTCCACAGGCCGGGAGCGCCTCTTCAACACGCCGCGTCGGAGTTGACGCATCAATCGAACGAGCCAGCCGCGCCGATTTTGCAAGTCCGCGCGTTTTTTTATCTGGCCGGAACTGCCCCCACCTCTTTGCGCCTCGACCGCTCGCTCAGCCATCCTTGCATAAGCCTCGCCATTAAATTACGTTTTCTTTACAATCATGCAGCAGCGACGGTCCTCCCCATGCGCCCGCAGCGCCTTGCAATCGCGCAACCGGCAATGACCGTCGCCTCGCGCCGCCGGCCACGCCGCCCTTGCGTCCTGGCGTACCGGCGGCCTCGTTCAATCGAGAGTCCCGTTATTCGCGCCCATGATCCACAAGAAGAAACCGCCGTCGCTCGATCCCTACGCGCCCGTCGCGAAGAACCCGCTGCTCGCCGCGCGCCTGCCCGCGTGGCGCTCGACATTCGTCGTGCTGCTCGTGTTCGGCGCGTTCGCGGCGCTCGCGGGCCGCGCGTTCTGGGTGCAGATCGTGAACCAGGACTTCTACGCCGGCGAGGGGCAAAAGCGCTATCAGCGCGTGCTCGAACTCGATGCGACGCGCGGACGGATCGTCGATCGCCACGGCTCGATGCTCGCGGTCAGCCTCGCAACCTACGAAATCTGGGCCTCGCCGAAGCTGCTCGAAGAGGGCGCGCTCGCGCCGCTCGCGAAGCTGCTCGACCTGCCGCTCGCGGAGTTGCGCAGACGCGTCGGCGGCGAGCACAGCTTCGTGCTGCTCAAGCGCCAGGTCGATGCCGACACCGCCGCGCATCTGTCGCGGCTCGGGCTCGCCGGCATCACGCAGATCGCCGATTCGAAGCGCTTCTATCCCGAAGGCGAATCGGCCGCGCACGTGGTCGGCTTTACCGACATCGAGGACAACGGCCAGGAGGGCGTCGAGCTCGCCGCCAACGAACGGCTACTCGGCGTGCCGGGCCAGCGCGAGGTGATCCGCGACCGGCTCGGCCGCGTCGTGTCGGAGACCCGGCCGCTCGTGCCCGCGCGCAACGGCGACACGATCCACCTGACGATCGACCGGCGCATCCAGCAACTCGCGTACGCGCAACTGAAGGCCGCGATCGCGCAGCACAAGGCCGAAGCGGGCAGCGTGGTCGTGCTCGATGCGCGTAACGGCGAGATTCTCGCGCTCGCCAACTATCCGAGCTTCGATCCGAACAACCGCGCGCGCCTCTCCGGCCGGCAACTGCGCAATCGCGCGGTGATCGATACGTTCGAGCCCGGCTCGACGATCAAGCCGCTCGTCGTCGCGCTGTCGATCGACGAGGGCAAGGTGCGGCCGCACAGCGTCATCGACACGGCGCCGGGCTGGTACCGGATCGGCCCGGCCGTGATCCACGACACCTCGAATCACGGCGCGATGACGGTCGCCGAGGCGGTGCAGAAGTCGAGCAACATCGCGCTCGCGAAGCTCGCGCTGAACCTGCCGGCCGAAACCATCTGGATCAAGTACCGGCAATACGGGCTCGGCGCGAAGCCCGAGCTGACCTTTCCGGGCGTGGCCGCCGGCAAGGTGCGTCCGTACAAGCGCTGGCGTCCGATCGAACAGGCGACGATGGCGTACGGCTACGGGTTGTCGGTATCGCTGCTGCAGATCGCGCAGGTCTACACCGCCTATGCGGGCGACGGCACGATGCAGCGCGTGAGCCTGTTGCGCGATCCCGATGGCGCGGACAGCGCGGCCGGCGTGAACATGAACGCGGCCATGAACGCAAACGCCGACGATGCGCTGCTGGCCGCCGAACGCGGCGTGCCCGTGACGACGCCGGCGACCGCGCGCGCGATCCGCAATATGCTCGAAATGGCGACCGGCGCGGGCGGCACGGGCCGCGCGGCGACGGTGGACGGCTACCGCGCCGGCGGCAAGACCGGCACCGCGCGCAAACAGATCGGCGCGGGCTACGCGAAAAACCGCTATCGCGCGCTCTTCGTCGGCATGGCGCCGATGAGCGACCCGCGCCTGATCGTCGCCGTGATGATCGACGATCCGGCCGGCAAGGCGTTCTATGGCGGCACGGTGGCGGGGCCAGTGTTCAGCGGCGTGACGGGCGGCGCGCTGCAACTGCTCGGCGTGCCGCCCGATGCGGCGCAATCGCTCTGAGCGTCGGTGGGAGCGTCGGCGGACAGGTCAACGCGGCAAGGGTCGTGCTCACCTTCGCGAGACCGCACACGCGCCCGCACATCTGCGCGGCAGTGGCGCATCTTTTAAGTCTCGCTTAATTCTTCCCTGCAACTATCACGCAAACCATCCCCTGTTGAGCCGCCAGAACATCGGCGGCGCTTTTTCTCTCAACGGGTATCAAAGACGCGAGGCGAACGAGCCGATGGCCGCGAAGAAAAAGGAGGCACCCATGGTTGAAGAGATGGTTTTCGAACACCTGCGCGCCATGCCCGATCACGAATGGACTCGCCAGATCCACTCCTGCAAGGTCTCCGATCCGCTGCAACCGCCCTGGGGCCGCTCCTACCGGCTCGTCGAATGGACGATGAAGCACACGCCCGAAGCCAGCCGCCGCGTCGTTCCCGCCGAAAGTACTCCGCTCGAAATCGCACAGGCCGTGGTGTCCCACGTGCCGGGCCGGCGCTTCTGCCAGCACAGCGATTGATCTCCGCCTTCACGACACGCAGCGCGTTACCGCGTTGGCTGCGGCCTTGATTCCAGCCTTGATCCCGGCCTTGACTCGCACATCAACTCGCGCATTCACCCCGTCAGTTCCGCTCACCACTCGCCGGCATCGACACGCAGTAGTCCAACGCATCGTCCAGCCGGTCGTTACCCCAGAACATTTCCGCGCCGACAAAAAACATCGGCGCACCGAAAATGCCTCTCGCGATCGCCTCATCGGTCTGCTCGCGCAGGCGCAGCTTGTTGGCGTCGCTTTGCGCATCGGCGATCAGTTGCTGCGCCGGCAAGCCGAGCGCATCGAGGGCTTCGCTCACGACGTCGGGCGAACCGATGTCGCGGTCGTCGGCGAAATTCAGCTGCATGATCTTGCGGCAGTACGCGGCGATCCACGGCTCGTTCGCACCGAGCAGCGCCACGCGCATGGCCAGTAGCGCGGCGCGCGGAAACGTGCCCGGACGCGTGAGCGCGATGCCGTATTTGCGGCATTGCCGCTCCATGTCCTTCCACACGTACGCGCCTTTTTCCTTCTGCAGCACGAACGGCGAGTTGTCGTAGCCGAGCCTGCGAAACACGGGGCCGAGCAGGAACGGGCGCCATAGAACCCGCACGCCGCGCGCAGCCGCCAGCGCCTCGATGCGCATCATGCTCAGATAGCTGTAGTTGCTGCCGAAGTCGAACCAGAACTCGATGGCGCGCGGCGCCGTGACAGACGACGCCGACGCGGCAACCGGTGAAGACGCAACCTCATTCATGACTGTCTCCCGAATCATGAGCGATGCAACTCGCGCGTACCGCGGCATCGCTGCCTTGCAAAGCTTAACAGTTGCATGCAGCGCTTCTGCCTATGATGGCTTTTTGCGCTTCGCACGAGACGGCCACGCCATGAATTATCCGTACGACATGCTCACCGCAACCTGTCTGTTCATCATCGTCGTTTCGTCGCTGATTCTGCTCGCGTTGTCCTAAGCTCACTGAACTCACGGCAGTCCGCTTACGCGGCTTCAACAATCCCTATCTTTACGGCGCATCCCCATCCGCGGGACAGATTATACTGTACGCATATACAGTATTTTACATCTGAACAATGCGTCTTCCTCCCTTCGAGCCACCCACGCTCGTCGAACTGCGCAGTTGGTGGCGCACACGTGACGAGCAGGCCGTTCAACGGCTTATCCTCGAGATTCAGCGGCACAGGCTCGCGCTGCTGGAACTGCGCAGCCTGATCGACAACGGCGTTCAGCAGGCACGAGCCGCCGACCGCTCGCTCGTCGAGCACGGCCAGCCGCTGATGGCGCTACGCATCCGGATCGCGCAGGAAGTGCTGCGCGTCGGCGACATCGACGATACGCGGCAAAAAAGCCGCACCGAGCAGGAACGGCGCGCGCTTAGCACGCAAAACCAGATGGAGTACGCGCGCGAGGGCCGTTTGCGCAGACAGCGCCGCAATGTCTAGCGTGAAACGTGGCCCAGTCTCGATCGCGAAATGCCCTCGAAGCAGCCTCGCAGCGACCGCGAAACGTCCAGGACGCGTCCAGGAAGCGACCGAAGAAAAACGACCGGCTCGCCTCAGCGCGTCTGCACGGCCACGCGCAGCCCGAGCGAAATGAACAGCACGCCGATCAGCTTGTTCTGCCAGCGGGTCAGCCAGGTCAGGCGCTTGACGAGCTTGCCGAGCGGCCGCATGGTCAGCACGATCGACGTCGTATAGAGCGCGCTCATGCCGACGAAAATCAGCCCGAGCGTCACGAACTGCAGAAACGTCGAGCCGTGTTCGGGCCGTACGAATTGCGGCAGGAAGGCGAGGAAAAACAGCGCCGTTTTCGGATTCAGCACCTCGGCGGGAATCGCCTGAAAAAACGCTTTCGAGCCCGATACCGGTACGACGGCCGGCCTATGCGGACTCGCCTGCTTCTCGCGCAATGCGCGAATGCCCAGATAGACGAGATACGCGGCGCCGACGAATTTCACCGCGTTGAACGCGAGAGCGGATGTCATCAGCAGCGCGGAAAGACCCACTGCCGCGCCGAGCGTATGCACGAAATCGCCCGTTGCGATACCGAGGCCGGTGAGAATGCCGGCCTTGCGTCCGCCGTGCAGGGTGCGCGTCAAAACCAGCAGCACGGCCGGGCCGGGAATCAGAAAGAGCCCGAGCACGACGGCAACGAAAGTCCCCAACGTGGATAGATCAAGCATGTGGTCTCCTTGCGCGCGCTGAAGCGGGTCAATGGATGCGCGTTTAACGGGCCATTGTAGACGAAGCGCTCGCCCGCGCATCGCGCCTGCCCACGTGCCTCGCCTGCATCGCTTGCTTCGCCTGCCTCACTTGCCCCGCCTGCCTCGCGCTCCCCACGCGCCCGATGCATGGGCGATCCGTTACCATGGCGCGCACGGCCCCGCGCGCGGCCGCCTCTTTTCATCCACCGAAGTCTTTGCCTTGCCCACTTATACCCTACCCGCGCCGCTGAGCGCGGAACTCGAGATTCGCAAGAGCCGCTTCATCGCCCACGCGATACCGGTCGCCGATCGCGACGCCGCGATGGCCGAATTGCAGCGTCTGCGCGAACAGCATCCGGCCGCGACGCATGTCTGCTGGGCGCTGCTGGCGGGCGGCCAATCGGGCATGTCCGACGACGGCGAGCCGTCCGGCACCGCGGGCCGGCCGATTCTCGAAGTGTTGCGGCATCACGATCTCGACGGCGTGCTGGCCGCCGTGGTGCGCTATTACGGCGGCGTGAAACTCGGCGCGGGCGGCCTCGTTCGCGCGTACACCGACGCAATCGCATCGGCCCTGCTCGACGCGCCGCGCGTCGAGCGGATTGCTCAGGTGTCGTTGAGCGTCGAAGTGACTTATGCCGATGAAGCGAAGGTACGCAGATGGATGGACGCCGAGGGCTACGCGCTCGTGGAAAGCGCATACGGCATGCTCGTGAAAATGACGATGCGCGTGCCCGCGAATGCGCTCGACGAGGCGAAGCGAACGCTGATCGATATGACGCAGGGCAAGGCGGGTTTCTTCTAACAGCGCTGCCGGTTCAGCGCTTCCACCGTTGAAAAGGCGAGGAAGCGCGGCAAGCGGTTTCACGCTGCCCGCAGGCGTCACGACTGGCGATGTTCGCTCACGCCGCGCGCAAGCGCCATCCGCGCATATTCCCCGGTATCCATTGCAAACACGGCCAGGTATGATGAGCGCGTTTGTCGACTCGATGCGGTCGGCTCGATACGGCCGGCCCGCCAGGCGAATCAGCCACGGGACCGGTACGCGGGCCAGCAGTCCGGCCCATTGCTACCCTGCTGATTGTTCTCCAGCGCGATGACTTCATTTAAACGGGCAACTTCCCTCGCTTCGCTCGCATCCGTCTCCCGCATGGCTCGCGCGCATTCGCCGCTAGGAGCCGTCGTGCTCAGGGGTTGCGGCGTCATGATGCTGCCGCTGATGCTGTCCGCCTGCTCGTGGTCGTGGTTCGGTCTCAACAGCAGTGCCACGCACGCCAAAGCCCATGGCACAGGGTCGCTCAGCGTGGCGCCCGCCGACGACTTCGCCTACCTGCCCGCCCGCGCCGACCATATTTCGCCGAACCGCATCGAAAATACGGCGATGACCGGCATCGTGCTCAAGGACGATATCAACGAAGTCGTGCGCAAGCGCATCGCCTACAGTCTGCGTAGCGCCGGTTTTCGCATCGACGACAGGCGCCGTGTACTCAGCGGCAGCATTGAAACGTTTACGGTGGACGACATGCGTTCGCCGGCATTGTGGACGCTGAAGATACGCTACGTGGTCATCGATACGGCCACGCAGAGGGTCATGTTCACGACCGCCTGCACCGTCAAGCGAAAGGCGCCGAAGTTCACGAGCAATACGATCGCGATCGAAGACACGGTGCAACTGAGCATCGATACCTTGATCGGCGATCCGGGCTTTATCAAGGCGGTGAACTGAGCGAACGGCCCGCGAAAGTGCGCGGCGGCGTCGCTACCATGCCTCTGCGAGCGTCGCGCGATCCGCCGCCGCGCGCTGCACCGTCACCTCACGTTCGGAGTGCGAGCCGTCATGTCCCTCACCGCCTGGCTGTTCTTCCTGCCCGCCTGTTTCGCCATCAACCTCGCGCCCGGACCCAATAACCTGCTATCCATCAACGTGGCCGCGCGCCATGGTTTCGTGAAAGCGTTCGCCAGCGGCACCGGTCGCCTGCTCGCTTTCGCGATGATGCTGGTGCTGGCCGCCACCGGTCTCGCGGTCGTGCTGCACGCCTCCGAATGGATCTTTCTCGCGATCAAACTGGCAGGCGCGGCCTATCTGATCTGGCTTGCCATTCAATTGTGGCGCAGCGACGCACCCGCTATCGATACGTCGCAACCTCAGGACGCGGCGCTCATTCGCCTCGCGCGCCAGGAATTTCTCGTGGCCGCCGGCAACCCGAAAGCGATTCTGGTTTTCACCGCGTTTCTGCCGCAATTCGTCGACGTCTCGCAGCCGATACTCCCGCAGTTTGCCGTGCTCGGCGCGAGTTTTCTCGTGCTCGAATGGGTCGCGATCGCGCTGTACTCGTGGGCCGGCATGTATCTCGGCAAATGGCTCGGGCGCGCAAAAGTCCGCCGCTGGTTCAATCGCTGCTGCGGTGGATTTCTGGCGGCGATCGGAGTGAGTTTTCTGCTGGTTCGGCGTGGGTGAGGGACTGAAGTCAGGACGACTGTTCATGCTCGTTGACCTTTATATTTCCGAATCATGAACGGCGGAACGTTCGGCGATTCGATTCGTTATCTTTCCGGTTGGTCAGCCGAATGAAAAACACACATCCGTATAGCGGCAGATATTGACCGACGAGTCGGCTTCGTGGGTAGCTCGCGGCATCCGGTCTCGGCGTATCTGGCGCCCGACTGTCCGATCCCGGTATTCGTCGCGATGGGCCGATCCGGCACCCATACCACACCGGCCCATTCGTTTTTGCGTACGCATTTTTTGCATGTCCCGCCCGCCTCGGCCCGGTAAAACCACCACGGCAAACATTCCTCATTGCACGCCCATCCAGCTCAAACCGCACCGGTTTTCCCACGATTTGCGCAAAAGCGTACCTGACAGCCGCTTTTCACCAGGATGACACCTTATGCCATCGCATCTCATATTGCGAAGCCGCGACACACGTCCTATTGTCGTGCAAGGCGGGAATCCCGGAGCGGCGGGCCCAGGCTATATGAAATAGAAATACATATAGGAACGGCGCGATGACCTGTGCACGCTATACTCCGCCGCTTGAAGAAAATGTATGAAGCGCCGATAACAGAAGAATCTCACACACAACTACGTTGATGGGAGCGGGTCATCGCGCAAGCCTCGACCCCGCGCGCCAGCCCCGCCCCCAGTCCATAGGAGACTGACTATGAGCAGCATCAGCGAGCCTGACGGCCAGCAAAATTCCGCCCCATTCTTTTCCAAACAGGCCACCGTCGCCCAACCCGGTTTTTCACGCTGGATGGTGCCGCCCGCCGCGCTCGCCGTGCATCTGTGCATCGGCCAGGCGTATGCGTTCTCGGTGTTCAACGGCCCGCTCACGAAAGTGATCGGCATCACGCAGTCCGCCCCCGATGACTGGTCGCTGACCGCGCTCGGCTGGATCTTTTCGCTCGCGATCGTGTTCCTCGGTTTGTCGGCGGCATTCGCCGGCAAATGGCTCGAACACGTCGGTCCGCGCCGCACGATGTTCACGGCCGCCTGCTGCTTCGGCGGCGGCTTTCTCGTCTCCGCGCTCGGCGTGTATCTGCATCAGATCGTGCTGCTCTATCTCGGCTATGGCGTGATCGGCGGCATCGGGCTCGGCCTCGGCTACGTGTCGCCGGTGTCGACGCTGATCCGCTGGTTTCCGGACCGCCGCGGCATGGCGACCGGCATGGCGATCATGGGCTTCGGCGGCGGCGCGATGATCGCCGCGCCGCTCTCGGTCGCGCTGATGAACCACTTCCACAGCGCGACGAGCGTCGGCGTGGCCGAGACGTTCATCGTGCTCGGCATCGTCTATTTCATCTCGATGTCGATCGGCGCACTCGCCATCCGCGTGCCGCCGGCAGACTGGAAACCGGCCGGCTGGACGCCGCCTGAAACGACGCAGAACCGCCTGATCTCGCGCAATCACGTGCATATCGACCAGGCATTGAAGACGCCGCAGTTCTATCTGATCTGGCTCGTGCTGTTCCTCAACGTGACGGCCGGCATCGGCATTCTCGGCCAGGCCTCGGTGATGATCCAGGAGAGCTTCAAGAACTCGGTGACGGCGGCCGCCGCGGCCGGCTTCGTCGGCCTGCTGTCGCTGTTCAACATGGGCGGGCGTTTCGTGTGGGCGTCGGCGTCGGACTGGATCGGCCGCAAGAACACCTATGCGATTTTCTTCGTGCTTGGCGCGGTGCTCTATTACCTCGTGCCGAGCTTTGCCGCGAACGGGCAGATCGCGCTGTTCGTGCTCACGTACTGCATCATTCTGTCGATGTACGGCGGCGGCTTTTCGACAGTGCCGGCCTATCTCGCCGACATGTTCGGCACGGCGTTCGTCGGCGGCATTCATGGGCGTTTGCTGACGGCGTGGGCCGCGGCCGGCGTCGCGGGTCCGGTGCTCGTCAACTACATTCGAGCCTATGAAGTCGCGAACGGCGTCGCGAAAGCGGACGCCTACACGATGACCGTGCACATCATGGCCGTGCTGCTCGTGATCGGCTTTATCTGCAACCTGCTGGTCAAGCGCGTGGATGCGAAGCACCACATGACCGATGCACAAGTCGCCAAGGGCGCGTAAGGAGACCCGTATGTCGAACGTTCAAACCGCTCATCCGACCAACAAGGCGATGCTCGCCGTGTTCTGGCTCTACGTGATGATTCCGCTCGCGTGGGGCGTGATCAATACGCTGTCGCAGGCGATGAAGCTGTTCAGGTGAAGTCGCGCGCACCCCGTCCGTTCACGCGGTAGGGTGCGCGCAGTGCCTTGAGTCGTGCTTTGTCATGAGGCCGCAATGCGGCCTCTTTTCATTGGCCCGGCGAGCGGCGATGAGTTGCCGGCGAGCGTCGGCAGGCCGCCATCGCGCCGTGCCCGTCAGCCCTCAGATCTTCTCGAACACCACGTCCTGCGCGCCTTCCCACAGCACCTTGACGCCGAGTTCGCGCAGCTTCTCCTTGCCCTCGACGATCGTCAGGAAGTGATTGCCGGCAAGCTGTCCCAGCTTGCTTGCGAAGCAGCACGAACCATAGGCGAGGATGATCTCGGTTTCGCTATAGCCGCCCGGATAGAACAGGATGTCGCCGACCGACGGATGGCTCGTGTGATTCTCGAAGCCGACCGCGACGCCGTCGTTCTCGAGCCTGAAATCGCCGAGCGGCACCCAGCAACCCTCGCCGCTCCAGCGCACGTGAATGAGCTTCTGCCGATACGGCAGCAGCTTCAGGAACGCGGCCACCGTCTGCGGCGCATCGGGATGGGTTTCGGCGATAAAGGTGTGGCCGCAGGCGGTCATTCGGAGTCGGGTCATCGCGGGGTATCCGGTAGGGCGGGTTGAAGGGCAAGTCTGCAAGACAGCGGCGAACGGCGCGGTCGAGGCGGCCTGCTGAATCGATGTGCCAGATCGGCGTGCTGCCTGGAACCCTGAAGCGCGTTCAGCAAGATTACGCGAACTTCATTCTCCCTTTCGATACGGGATTTCGACAGATACAGTTGCCCACGCACTGGTCAGGCCAGTTAGACCTGTCCGGTTCGACCGGTTGCGGCCACACGGCAACGCGCCGCCCCGCGAAGGTTGTCGCATCGCGAAGCGACCCGGTAAATCGACGTCGTCAGCTCTTGAGCCGGTAACCCGTCCTGAAGATCCAGCCGACGATCACGAGAAACACCGCGAGAAACAGCAGCGTCATGCCGAGGCTCAGGCCCACATCGACGTCGCCGAGCTCGAAGAAGCTCCAGCGAAAGCCGCTCACCAGATAGACGATCGGATTGAACAGCGTCACGCCGCGCCAGAACGGCGGCAGCATGTTCACCGAGTAGAAGCTGCCGCCGAGAAACGTGAGCGGCGTGACGATCAGAAGCGGCACCAGTTGCAGCTTCTCGAAGCCGTCCGCCCAGATGCCGATGATGAAGCCGAGCAGACTGAACGTGACCGCGGTCAGCACGAGAAACAGCACCATCCAGAACGGATGCATGATCTGCAACGGCACGAAGAATCCCGCCGTCGCGAGAATGATGAGGCCGAGCAGGATCGACTTGCTGGCCGCCGCGCCAACATAGCTCACGACAATCTCGAGATACGACACCGGCGCCGACAATAGTTCGTAGATCGTGCCCGTGAAGCGCGGAAAGTAAATCCCGAACGACGCGTTCGCGATGCTCTGCGACAGCAACGACAGCATGATGAGCCCCGGCACGATGAACGCGCCATAACTGATGCCGTCCACTTCCTTGATGCGCGAACCGATCGCCGAGCCGAACACGACGAAGTACAGCGACGTGGAAATGACCGGCGCGATGATGCTTTGCATCAGCGTGCGCCACGTGCGCGCCATTTCGAACTTGTAGATCGCGCGCATTGCGTAGATGTTCATTGATCCCCCCGCAGCAGATTGACGAAAATGTCTTCGAGCGAACTCTGCGTGGTGTGCAGGTCCTTGAAGCGGATGCCCGAATCGTCGAGCGATTTGAGCAGCGCGATGATGTCGGTACGCCCGCCCTCGCCTTCATAGGTGTAGATCAACTCGTTGCCGCCCTTCGCGAGCGCGAGCGTGTAACCCGCGAGCGAGCCCGGCACCGCGTCGAGCGGGCTCTCCAGTTGCAACGTCAACTGCTTCTTGCCAAGCTTGCGCATCAACTCGGTCTTCTCTTCGACGAGCATGATCTCGCCCGCGTTGATGACGCCGATGCGGTCGGCCATCTCCTCGGCCTCGTCGATGTAGTGCGTGGTGAGAATGATCGTCACGCCGCTGCCCGTGAGCGAGCGCACGAGCTTCCACATGTCGCGCCGCAGTTCGACGTCGACGCCGGCGGTCGGCTCGTCGAGAAACAGCACGCGCGGTTCGTGCGACAACGCTTTTGCGATCAGCACGCGGCGCTTCATGCCGCCCGAGAGCGTCATGATCTTGTTGTTGCGCTTCTCCCATAGCGACAGGTCGCGCAACACTTTCTCGATGTAGGCCGGGTTCTTCGGCTTGCCGAACAGACCGCGGCTGAACGAGACGGTGGCCCAGACGGTTTCGAACGAGTCGGTGGTCAGCTCCTGCGGCACGAGGCCGATCAGCGAGCGGGCCGCGCGATAGTCGGCGCCGATGTCGCGGCCGTCGACCGTCACGCGGCCTTCGCTCGCATTGACGATGCCGCAAATGATGCTGATGAGCGTGGTCTTGCCCGCGCCGTTCGGTCCGAGCAAGGCGAAGATTTCACCACGGTTGATCGCCAGATTGATGTTCTTCAGTGCCTGAAAACCACTGGCATAGGTTTTCGACAGATTCGTGACGGAGACGATTGGCTGCATGGATTCGTTGATGGCCGACACCGATAACTGAGTGGAAGAAACGACGCGAGCGCGTCGCCGCTTCCGCAATGTAATGGAAAGTGCGAAAGCGTGCAGAGCAGGTGGACGAAGCGATGGCCGGTTGCCCCGCTGCGCATGCGTGGTCGACAAGCGGGTTCGAGGCAAGTCGATCGCTGACCGCCGCGCCGTTCCGGTTTGCCGAACCATCGGAATCGAGCCATGAAGCGCTCCCGAAGAAACCGGCGCATGGTGCCGTGGGCAGGCGTTATCGGTCCTCTCCGCAGGCACGGTATCATTCGCCCTCACTCACCGGCCGCTTCCCGCTCCGCGCGAGACGCGCAACCGAAGCGGCCGCACGATACCAGCAGACCACGCGCGACATCGCTCTGCCGATTCGCGCGCCTCATTCACGGATTGCCACCATGCCTCATTTCGACCTCGCCAGCGGCATACTGGGCTCAAGCCTGCAAACGCTCGATCTCTATGCGCTCATCGGCATCGTCGCCGCGCTGTTGATCGGCGGCATGGTCAAGGGCGTGGTCAGCATCGGCGTGCCGCTCGTCGCGATGCCGATCCTGAGCCACTTCCTGCCGATCAAGGCGGCCGTGCTGCTGCTGTCGATGCCGATCATCCTCGGCAATATTCCGCAGGCGCTCGAAGGCGGCGAACTGCTGCCGACGATGAAGCGCATCGCCGCACCGCTGATCGGCACGGTCATCGGCAATCTGGTCGGCGTGATGGTGCTGATCTCGCTTGCGCCGCATCGCGCGCAAGCGGCGGCCGGCGCCTTGCTGATGATCGCGGCCGTGCTGCTGCTCGCGGCGCCGCGGCTTACGTTGTCACCGGCATGGGCGAAGCCTGCGGGGCTCGCGCTCGGCTTTGGCGCGGCGTTGATGGAGAGCATCGCGTCGGTGCCCGGGCCGTTGCTCGCGATGTACCTGATCGCGACGGGCGCGACCGGCAAGGCGTTCACGAAGCAGATCGCGATCATCCTCGTGGTGTCGATCATCACGCTCGTCGCCGCGTTCAGCGGTGGCGCGCATGCAAGCTGGAGCGATCTGGCGATTTCGGTGTGCGCGAGCGTGCCCGTGATCGCGGGCATCCTGCTCGTGCGGCCGTTGCGCGACCGCCTGCCGCCGGCGGTGTTTCGTGTGCTGGTGCTGCTATTCGTGCTGGTCGCCGCCGCGCAGATGATCTGGAAATCGGGGGTTTTGCAGGCGTTGGTCGGCGGGCAATGAGCCGCTATGCGGGGTCTTTTGGCCTCTCCACATTCTTTCTGCTTGCCGTCTGCATCGTCGCCATCATCGTGGTGATTTCAACGTTCCGCGCCTTGTGCTTCATCTTTTCAGGCCAGAACGACCGTATGCAGCGTGCGAAGCAAATGCTCCGCGTATCGACACGACGCACGCTCATCAGCGTCGTCGCCGTGAGCGCAACAGGCCTTCTCTGGAGTGATGGGCAGGACATACGAACCCGCTCGTTTATCCGGCCGATCGATTGCACCGTTGAACGGTCGCCTGATAAAAGCTACGTAGTGCGCAGTTGTTATGCGGGTGAAAAAAGAATGATCAGAGTCTATGACCGGAATGGCTCACGACTCCTTGCCGAGCGAACCTACGTCGATCTATCGGACGACCCGGTCATCGCTGCAATACCCGGAGAACGACAATCTCGGCACGATAAAACTTCCGCCCTCGCTCTACGACCGCTTCATGGCGAAACTGCCCTGAAGCACGCATGACGCGATTCGTCGCCACTCCCGGGCTCGCTCATGCCGCGAGCTTTTTTTCCGCCAGGCACTCTGATCGGTAAAAGTGATCGCGATAGGCCAATACGAGCTATTCCCCCGCATAAAGGCATCCTACTATCGGCTGGACCGGAGACACCCCATTTTTCCCGACCATCCGATATGAAAAAAATACCGTCGATTCTGCTTTCCATCGCATTGGCTTTCAGCAGCAGCGCCTTCGCGCGCGAGGGCGACACCGTGCGCCTCGGCATCGATCCGACCTATCCGCCCATGGACGCCAAGGCGCCCGACGGCTCGCTCAAGGGCTTCGACGTGGACCTCGGCAACGAAATCTGCCGCCGCATTCACGCGCATTGCCAGTGGGTCGAACTGGAGTTCTCCGGCATGATTCCGGCACTGCAGGCGCGCAAGATCGACGCGATCATGTCTTCGATGGCGATCACGGCAAAACGCGAGCAACAGATTCTCTTCACGTCCAAGCTATACCAGTTCAAGTCGCGGCTCGTCGCGCGCAAGGGCGCCACGTTCGGCACCACCGGTCAGTCGCTGGCCGGCAAGTCGATCGGGGTGCAGTCGGGCACGCAGTTCGAAAGCTATGCGCTCGCGAACTGGGCGCCGGCCGGCGCGAACGTCGTCCCCTACAAGAGCCAGGAAGAAGTGTTCGCCGACCTGCTCAACGGGCGCCTCGACGCGGCGCTGCTCGGCTATGTCGAAGCCGATTATGGCTTCCTGCGCACGCCGCAGGGCAACGGCTTCGCGTTCGTCGGCGGTCCGCTCTCGATGGGCGACCGCGGCACGGGAATGGGCCTGCGCAAGGATGAAACCTCGTTGCAGGCGCAGATGAACGATGCGATCGCAGCGATGCTCAAGGACGGCACCTATGCGCAGATCGCACGCCGGTATTTCGATTTCGATCCGTACGGAAACTGAAAACTGGGGAAGGGAGCACTGGGCGCTGCGATTAGCGCCGCGCTTTGCGGCGCCGGTCATAACATGAGGATGGTCCTCACTGTCGCGGACAAAACGCCAACGGGTCGATGAGCGACGGGCCTCTGCGGGCCCGTTCGCATCATCGCCACTTTCTCTCAGGTCCTGCTTTTTTCGCCGATGCCGGCCCGCATCGGCGGTTCCTCGCCGCTTTACTTACCTGGGTCCTCGCGTCTAACTCCGTCCTACCGCATCCGGATTGGGCGCCTTGCTTCGCTGCGCCGCTTCTCTGTGCCGCTTCGACTCACTCTTCACGCAGGCGGCTCAAGCCTCCAAGCCCGACTCCACCGTCAGCCTGCCGCGCAATCTCGCGATACGGCTGCGCTGACTCGCAATCAGCTCACGCGTTTCTTCGAGTGCGCCAATGCGCGGCTCCCAATAGCCCTGATCAAACTTCGGCGGCGTGGCGCCTTCGCGCGTCACGTAGCCGATCATGTTCTCGAGATGCCGTCATTCGCTGTCCGCCAGATTGGCCGGACGCCGCCTGCCACGCTGCGCGGCTCGCGGCCTGCTCGTACCGTTCATCGTCGCTACCCCGTACCTTTCCTGCTGGCCGTCGATAGTCGTCGCATCGATCGCTCAACTGAAAGCGATCTGCAATCTAATCGTATGACCATAACGCACGTTTCCGGCACGGCTTGACCGTGTGTCTCAAAATTGGCCGCCGACACGCAAAATTCCGGCTTTCCGGGTATTCCCTCACTCTGCCCCGGGCTTTGCCGATGCGCTGGCCGCCCTCGCTTGCCCCATGCCGCCAGCCTCACCTCGCTTGCCCCACCTCGCTCTACTGACAACATTCCGCCGGACTGCCATCGCCCCAACGCGCGGGCCACGAGGCGAATGGCTCACTCGACGCGCGCTGCTACACTGGCGCGCATCCGTCATTCCCGCCCTCAACCCATGCTTCGATTCGACAACCTCAGCAAGCGCTACGGCGAACGCGTCCTCTTCGAGGGGCTGCATTACGACGCGTCGTCCGGATGCTTCGCGTTGAACGACGAGTCCGGCAGCGGCAAGTCGACGCTGCTCGGCATTCTTGCCGGCGCGCTCGAAGCCGATAGCGGCGACGTATGGCTCGGCGGCCATTCGCTGCGCGGCGCGCGAGCCGCCGCGCAGGCCGTGCTCACCTATGTGCCCGAGGACAGCATGAACTGGCCGGAACAGACGGGCCGCGAGTATCTCGCGCAGGTCGCGTCGACGAGAAAGACCGTGCTCGACGACGAGGTGCTTGCGCTCGCCGGGCGCTTCGGTCTCGCGCCTCATCTCGACAAGCGTTTCGAACAGATGTCCTACGGCAGCCGCAAGAAGGTGTTTCTGAGCGCGGCCATACTGGGCGACACGCGCGTGCTGATCGCCGACGAACCGGCCGGCGGCCTCGATGCATCGGCGCGTGGCGTGTTGGCCGAGCTGTTCAGAACGCTCGGCCAAACCCGCACGGTGTTTTTCACGAGCTACGACGAGGCCTTCACGCAAGCCTGCGAGGCGACGCGCATCGGCTTCGCCGATCTCTCCAGGGCTGCGTGAAAAAGGCCATCTGAAAAGGCCGCTTGAAACGGACGACTTCAAACAGGCCGCCTGAACAGGCTGCATGAACAGCGCTTGCCTGAAAAAAAGCGACCCGAGCCGCACCGGAACCGCCAGGCGGCACGTCACCGCGCACCGCTCAGATCGCGACGCAGATCTTGCCGAAGTGCGCGCCCGACGCTTCGTGACGGAACGCATCGGCCAGCTTGTCCAGTTCGAACGTGCTATCGATCACAGGCTTGATGCCCGTCGTTTCGAGCGCGCGAATCATCTCGATCTGATCGTGGCGGCTGCCGACGATCAGCCCTTGCAAACGCTGTTGCCGCGCCATCAGATGCGCGGTCGGCACCGGACCTTCACGGCCGGTCAGCACGCCGATCAGCGCGATATGGCCGCCGATCCGGCAAGCCGTGATCGATTGCGGCAACGTGCCGGGGCCGCCCACTTCGATCACGTGATCGACACCGCGCCCGCCGGTCAGTTGACGCACCTGCTTGCCCCACTCGGGATTCTCGCGATAGTTGATCGTATGGTCGGCGCCGAGTTCGCGCAGCTTCGCGAGCTTCCCGTCCGACGACGACGTCGCGATCACCGAGGCGCCCATCGCCTTCGCCAGTTGCAAGCCGAAGATCGACACGCCGCCGGTGCCGAGCACGAGCACCGTGCTGCCCGCCTTCAACTGACCATCGACGACGAGCGCGCGCCATGCGGTCAAACCGGCCGTGGTCAGCGTCGCGGCCTCGGCGTGACTGTAGCCGGCGGGCGCATGCGTGAAGTAATGGCTCGGCAGCACGACGGCCTCGCGCGCATAACCGTCGACGCCATCGCCCGGAGTCGTCGAAAAATCGGCGATCGGTGCGGGCCCGTTTTCCCACAGCGGAAAGAAGCACGACACGACGTGATCGCCTGGCTTGAACTCGCGCACGCCTTCGCCCACCGCTTCGACAATGCCCGCGCCATCGGCCATCGGAATGCGTCCGGCTTCGGCGGGCAGTACGCCGCTCACCACGCCGTAATCGTGAAAATTCAGCGAGCTGGCGCGAATGCGCACGCGAATCTGTCCCGCGGCGGGTTGACCGGGATCGGCGAGATCGACGACCTGAAGATGATCGACAGTGGCGGGCGAACCGATTCTGACGGCTTTCATGTTGCGTTCCTTGGTGAGTTGCGCAGGCGTTTCATGCAGCATTGCAAGCACTCGGCGCATGCCAGGTGCCTGAATACCTGAAGCAGTTGCCCGCATCGGGCATACCGGCCTATCCGTGCATCAGCACGTTGGCGAGAGCAGTTCGTCAAAGAATACCGCAAGCGGTTTTTATGCGTCGGCATCCATGCACACATTCATGTCAGGTGCATGTCAGATGCATGAGATTGCGCTTGACCTTGCCACTGCGGGAAGGTCCACGATGCATAAATCATTGCTGACCGGAGAGAGTCAATGGAATTCGTCATCCCCGACATGGCCTGCGGCAGCTGTGCGAAAGCCGTCGCGCATGCGCTGAACCGCATCGATCCCACGGCGAGAATCGACATCGACGTGGCCGTTAAAATCGCGAGAGTCACATCGGCGTTGCCCGCGCAACGGTTCGCCGACGCAATCGAGGCGGCGGGTTTTCATCCTTCGCACCGAAGCTGATTAGCTGATTCAACGTTTTCATCGCAGTAGCAGCGTGACCGAGGCTTCCCCCTATCAACAGGACACCACTATGAAAAACCTTCGCGCTTTCCGCGCTCTCTGTTTGTTCAGCGGTTTGGCCTTCGCGGTGGCGGCCATGCCGGCTCACGCGCAGCATCAGGGCATGCCCGGCATGGAGATGGAGGATTCGGAGCACGCCGGCGCGGGCGATTCGACGCAGGCCTTCAAGGCCGCCGACGAGCGCATGATGCACGACATGAGCGCCCCCGAATACACAGGCGACGCCGACCGCGACTTCGTCGCGCATATGATCCCGCATCATCAGGGCGCGATCGAGATGGCGCAGGCGGAACTGAAATACGGCAAGGACCCGGAGATCAAGCGGCTCGCGCGCAACATCATCAAGGCGCAGCACGATGAAATCGCGTTGATGAAACGCTGGCAGGACAAGCACGGCGACAAGTGAGCCGGTGAGATTCGACGGCGAGGCGCGCGCTTCGCTGTCGAATCTCCGTCGAATTGAAGTCGAACCGCTCAATACCGCATGAACGACTGCCATTGTGTGTCGAGCGGAATGCGCGAGCATTCCGCTCGGCCCCTTCGATCACGCGTGAAAAATCACCAGCGCGGCCGCTTGCGCAACAGCGGCGTCATCGCGATCAAACCGACAATCGGACCCGGCAGCAACAGCCAGGCCACGTGTACGTCGAGCGCGTGATAAACGCTCGTCGACCACAAGATCGAGCAGGCCGACAGAAAGAAGCCGAAGCTGTTCTGCAACGTCAGCGCGCCGCCGATCTTGTCGGCGGGACAGGCCTTGACCGACAGCGCTGAAAACTGCGGCGAATCGGCGATCACGCTGATGCCCCACACGAGCAGCAGCGCAAGCTGCGCGGCGGTGCCGAGCGAACTCGTCAGCGGATAGATCGCGCACAGCGTGCCCGATATCGTCAGCGCGAGTGCCGCCGTGCGCGCGCTGCCTACCGATTTGCTGAGCCTGCCGCCCGCGAGGCAACCAAGCGCGCCGATGGCGATAATCAGAAACGACCACCATGCCACTGTACTCGCGGGCGCTAGCACACCGCCCGTTGCGAAGGCCCGTTGCACGAGCAGCGGCGTGAGCGTCCAGAACGCGTACAGCTCCCACATGTGGCCGAAATAGCCGAGCGCGGCAGCGCGAAACTCGCCGATTCGCACCACCTGCCCGATGCCCGCCGACAAACCGAAGCGGCGATTGCCCGAGCGTCGCGCGTGCGGCCCTTCGCCGAGCGAAACGACCAGCAGCGCGCCGAGCACCGCGAGCACCGACGATGTCAGCACCACCGTTTGCCACGGCACCGTCGACAGCAACGCGCGAATCGCATGCACCGACGCCGTGCCGAGCGTCAGCATCGCGACGAGCAGCGCGAGCGTCTGCGCGGCGCGCTGCGGAGCCCACGTGACGAGCAGCTTCATGCCGAGCGGATAGATGCCCGCAAGCGCGACGCCCACGCCGAAGCGGAACGCGAGCGCCGAGGCGAGCCCGCCGCTGCACAGCGCGAACAGCGCATTCAGCGTCGCGCCGAGCACGCCGCAGACGGCGAACACCTTGCTGGCCGACACGCGATCGGCGAGTCCGGTCGTAGCGGACAGCAGCGTGCCGACGATAAAACCGGCCTGCACCGCATTCGTAAGCCAGCCGATACCCGATGCGCTCAGTTGCCACGCGACCTGCAAATCGCGCATCGCGCCGTTCGCGCTGAACCACAGCGAAGTGCCGAGCAGTTGCGCAATCGCAATAACGATAACCGCGCGATTCGCGCGCGCGGCCCTACGCGCCGCGTCTTCGGGATTGCCGGCGTCCGCCGCATCCAGCCTGTCCTGCATCGTGTCTCCTCTGCCTCCCGATTCTGATGCGCGTGCCGTGAGCCTTAAGCCGTCAGCCGCAATCGGCCGGTCACGCACGAGCGTGCTGCTCATTGTAGACGAGCGGCCGATTCGCTTTGCCGCGCAGCGGCGCGAACGGACTACGGCCAGCCCGGCGGAACCGACTTCTCGAACACGAGCCGGGTCCACGTCACGCCGTGATCGCGATTGGCCTGCTGCACCGATGAGGTCTGCAACTCGCACACGAGCCGCAAGCCCTGCATGCTCGCGAGGCGAATCGTTTCTTCCGGCGTGACGTCGAACATGCGGCGGCCCTCAGGCACCGGCCCGTGCCGTAGCGACATGATCGACACGCCGCCAGCGCGCAGCAACGACGCGATGCGAGGCATCGCGCGATGGCGCTGCTCTTCGTCGAGGTGCATCCACACGGCGGTCAGCATCACCGCATCGAAGGTCCCGCGCCGCGCCAGCAGAACGGCGAGATCGGGCAGGCTGTCGTCGAGCCATTCGACCGGCGCCGATGGATGCAACTCGCGCGCCGCCTCGCGTAGTTCATCGACCGGTTCGATGGCGACCACCGCATGCCCGAGCGCCGCGAGCGCGGCCGCATCGGTGCCGATGCCGCAACCGATATCGACGATTTTCGCGGGCGCGTCCGGCATGAAATGCAGGATCGGGCCATGCTGCCCGGCAAACGAAATCGCGCGCCATTGCTCGCGCAGCGCCGGCGCGCGCTCCGCGTAACCCTCGGTGCCGCTGACGTTGATGGACATCGGTTGCGCGCGATGCCTCAGCCCTGCTGCGGCACCCTCACCCAGCCTTCCATCAGCACGCGCGCGCTGCGGCTCATCAGCGCCTTCGTCACGACCCACTCGCCGTTTTCGAGGCTCGCCTGCGCGCCCACGCGCAGCGTGCCCGACGGATGCCCGAAGCGCACCGACTCGCGCTCGCCGCCGCCCGCGGCCAGATTGACAAGCGTGCCCGAAATCGCCGCGGCCGTGCCGATCGCGACGGCCGCCGTGCCCATCATCGCGTGATGCAGCTTGCCCATCGACAGCGCGCGCACCAGCAGATCGACGTCGCCCACCTCGACCGGCTTGCCGCTCGACGCCACATAGCTGGCCGGCTTCGCGACGAACGCGACCTTCGGCGTGTGCTGGCGCGTCGCGATCTCGTCGAGATGCCTGATGAGACCCATGCGCAGCGCACCGTGCGCGCGAATCGTCTCGAACATCGCGAGCGCCTTTTCGTCGCTGTTGATCGCGTCCTGCAACTCGGTGCCCTTGTAGCCGATGTCCTCGGCGTTGAGGAAGATCGTCGGAATGCCCGCGTTGATCATCGTCGCCTTCAGCGTGCCGACGCCGGGCACGTCGAGATCGTCGACGAGCTTGCCGGTCGGGAACATCGCGCCGCCCGCGCCGTCTTCCTCGGCGGCCGGGTCCATGAATTCGAGCTGCACTTCGGCGGCCGGGAACGTTACGCCGTCGAGTTCGAAGTCGCCGGTTTCCTGCACCGCGCCATCGGTCATCGGCACGTGCGCGACGATCGTCTTGCCGATGTTGGCCTGCCAGATGCGCACGGTCGCGAGGCCATCGCGCGGCACGCGGCTCGCCTCGACGAGACCCGCGCCGATCGCGAACGGCCCGACCGCCGCCGACAGATTGCCGCAATTGCCGCTCCAGTCGACGAACGCCTTATCGATCGACACCTGGCCGAACAGATAGTCGACGTCGTGATCGGGCCGGCTGCTGCGCGCCACGATCACGGTCTTGCTCGTGCTCGACGTCGCGGCGCCCATGCCGTCGATCTGCTTGCCGTACGGGTCGGGGCTGCCGATCACGCGCATCAGCAGCGCGTCGCGCGCGGCGCCCGGCTGTTGCGCGGCCTCGGGCAAGTCCTGCAAGCGGAAAAACACGCCCTTGCTGGTGCCGCCGCGCATATAGGTGGCCGGAATCTTGATCTGGGGAAGGTGGGCCATGAGAGTGTCCTGAGATGAAATCGTCTTCGATGGGAGGCGATGCGGCATCGTCGGGCCGCATCGCATTGTTCTGCTTCGTGTTCGCCGCAATCACGCTTGCGGCGCAAACCGCCGGTACCGGTCGTAAAACCCAGCGACGTCAAACCATCAAATCATCGGGCCGCCGCTTGCGTCGATTCGAGAAAGTCCTGCGCGAAACGCTGCAACACACCGCCCGCTTCGTAGATCGACACTTCCTCGGCCGTATCGAGCCGGCACGTCACGGGCACTTCGACACGTTCGCCGTCCTTGCGATGAATCACGAGCGTGAGGTCCGCGCGCGGCTTGCGCTCGCCGGTCACGTCGAAGGTTTCGGTGCCGTCGATGCCGAGCGTCAGGCGGTTCACGCCGTGCTTGAATTCGAGCGGCAACACGCCCATGCCGACGAGGTTCGTGCGGTGAATCCGCTCGAAGCCTTCCGCAACGATCGCTTCGGTGCCGGCCAGACGCACGCCCTTCGCGGCCCAGTCGCGCGACGAGCCCTGGCCGTAGTCGGCGCCCGCGATCACGATCAGCGGCTGCTTGCGCTCCATGTAGGTTTCGATCGCTTCCCACATGCGCGTGACCTGGCCTTCGGGTTCGATGCGCGCGAGCGACCCGGCCTTCACCTGGCCGTTGTCGAGCACCATCTCGTTCTTCAGCGTCGGGTTCGCGAAGGTCGCGCGCTGCGCGGTCAGATGATCGCCGCGATGCGTCGCGTAGGAATTGAAGTCCTCTTCGGGCAGGCCCATTTTCGTCAGGTATTCGCCGGCCGCACTGTCCGGCAGAATCGCATTCGACGGCGAAAGATGGTCCGTCGTGATGTTGTCGCCGAGTACGGCCAGTGCGCGCATGCCCCTGAGCGTGCGCTCGCCCGCGAGCGCGCCTTCCCAATACGGCGGACGGCGAATATAGGTGCTCGTCTCGCGCCACTCGTAAAGCGGATTCGCCTGCTCGCCGCTCTCGGCAGCGAGCGCGAACATCGGTTCATACACCTTGCGGAATTGCTCGGGCTTCACGCTCGCGGCGACGATCGCATCGATCTCCGCATCCGACGGCCAGATGTCTTTCAGCGTGACCGCATTTCCATCGGCATCGATACCGAGCACGTCCTTCTCGATGTCGAAGCGGATCGTGCCCGCAATCGCATAGGCGACGACGAGCGGCGGCGAGGCCAGAAACGCCTGCTTCGCGTACGGATGAATGCGCCCGTCGAAATTGCGGTTGCCCGACAGCACGGCGGTCGCATACAGATCGCGCTCGATCACTTCCTTCTGGATTGCCAGGTCCAACGCGCCGGACATGCCGTTGCACGACGTGCAGGCATACGCGACCACGCCGAAGCCGAGCTGTTCGAGTTCCGGCAGCAGCCCCGCCTCTTCGAGGTACAGCGTGACCGCCTTCGAGCCCGGTGCGAGCGAGGTCTTCGCCCACGGCTTGCGCGTGAGTCCGCGACGGTTCGCGTTGCGCGCGAGCAGGCCCGCCGCGATCATGTTGCGCGGGTTGTTCGTATTCGTGCAGCTCGTGATCGCGGCGATGATGACCGCGCCGTCCGGCATCAAGCCGGGCTCGTTCTCGACCTTGCCGCTGATGCCGCGCGCGGCGAGGTCCGCCACCGGCAAACGGCGATGCGGATTCGACGGCCCCGCGAGCGTGCGCACGACCGTCGAGAGATCGAACTTCAGCACGCGCTCGTATTCGGCATGCCTGAGCGTATCGGCCCACAAGCCGGTTTGCTTCGCATAGGTTTCGACGAGCGCAACGAGCGCGTCGTCGCGGCCCGTGAGCTTCAGATACCTGATCGTCTGTTCGTCGATATAGAACATCGCGGCGGTCGCGCCGAATTCGGGCGCCATGTTCGCGATGGTCGCGCGATCGCCCAGGGTCAGGTTCGCCGCGCCCTCGCCGTAGAACTCGAGGTAGGCGCCGACCACTTTTTCCTTGCGCAGGAATTCGGTCAGCGACAGCACCACGTCGGTCGCGGTGATGCCCTCGCCCGGCTTGCCCGTCAACTCCACGCCGACGATATCGGGCAGCCGCATATACGACGCGCGGCCGAGCATCACGCTCTCCGCTTCGAGGCCGCCCACGCCGATCGCGATCACGCCGAGCGCATCGACCATCGGCGTATGCGAGTCGGTGCCGACGAGCGTATCGGGAAACGCGACGCCGTCCTTCACCTGCACGACCGGGCTCATGCGTTCGAGGTTGATCTGATGCAGGATGCCGTTGCCGGGCGGAATCACGTCGACGTTGCGAAACGCGCGCTTGGTCCAGTTGATAAAGTCGAAGCGGTCTTCGTTGCGGCGGTCTTCGATCGCGCGGTTCTTCGCGAACGCATCAGGATCGAAGCCGCCGCATTCGACGGCCAGCGAGTGATCGACCACGAGCTGCGTCGGCACGACCGGATTGACGAGCGACGGGTCGCCGCCTTGCGCCGCAATCGCATCGCGCAGGCCGGCGAGATCGACGAGCGCGGTCTGCCCGAGAATGTCGTGACAGACAACGCGCGCCGGAAACCATGGGAAATCGAGTTCGCGCTTGCGGCCGATGATCTGCCTGAGCGATGCCGCGAGCGTCGCCGGATCGCAGCGGCGCACGAGATTTTCGGCAAGCACGCGCGACGTGTACGGCAGTTTGTCGTAAGCGCCGGGTTCGAGCGCATCGACCGCGGCACGCGTATCGAAGAAGTCGAGTTCGGTGCCGGGAAGGCGTTTGCGGTTGGCAGTATTCATGGCGTAGGGGACAGGACAGTTATCGGCCGCCGAGGGAAAGTCCGGCTGCGGCCGGCGCGTCGAGCGCGCGGCCGGCCGGACAGTGCAGGTAGTTTAGCTCGCTGCTGGCGTGTTGCTGAATTGCGGGTGTTTTGATGCGTGTTTTGCTGCGTGCTTTGACATGTGCTTCGCGGCTTATTTCGCTCAATACCGGGCGGCACGCGTGACACAGGCCGCCCGGGACTGGCCTCAAACGCGCTTCGCAAGCGGCACGAACGGCAGGTCGTCCGGGCCGGTGTAATTCGCGCTCGGCCGGATGATCTTGTTGTCGATGCGTTGCTCGATGATGTGCGCGCTCCAGCCCGCCGTGCGCGCGATCACGAAGATCGGCGTGAACATCGCGGTCGGCACGCCCATCATGTGATACGACACCGCGCTGAACCAGTCCAGATTCGGGAACATCTTCTTCGCTTCCCACATCACCGCTTCGAGCCGCTCCGCAATCGAGAACAGCTTCGTGTTGCCTGCTTCCTTCGAGAGCTTCTGCGCCACATCCTTGATGACCTTGTTGCGCGGGTCCGAGATCGTGTACACCGGATGGCCGAAGCCGATCACGACTTCCTTGTTCTCCACGCGGCGACGGATGTCCGCCTCGGCTTCGTCGGGCGTCGGGTAGCGCGACTGGATCTCGAAGGCGACCTCGTTGGCGCCGCCATGCTTCGGACCGCGCAGCGCGCCGATGGCACCGGTGATCGCCGAATACATGTCCGAGCCCGTGCCCGCGATCACGCGGCCCGTGAACGTCGAGGCGTTGAACTCGTGTTCGGCGTAGAGATTAAGCGAGACGTGCATCGCATCGACCCACGACTTCGGCGGCTCGACGCCATGCAGCAGATGCAGGAAGTGGCCGCCGATCGAATCGTCATCGGTTTCGACCTCGATGCGTCTGCCGTTGTGCGAGTAGTGATACCAGTAGAGCAGCATCGAGCCGAGCGAGGCCATCAGCTTATCGGCGATATCGCGTGCGCCGGCCAGGTTGTGGTCATCCTTCTCGGGCAGCACGGTGCCGAGTACGGAAACGCCGGTACGCATCACGTCCATCGGATGCGCGGCGGCCGGAATCCATTCGAGCGCGGCCTTGACGTTGGCGGGCAGTCCGCGCAGGCCCTTGAGCTTTGTTTTATAAGCCTTCAGTTCGGCGGCGGTCGGCAGCTTTTCGTGGACCAGCAGATAGGCGATCTCCTCGAATTCGCAGGCACCGGCGATGTCGAGAATGTCGTAGCCGCGATAGTGAAGGTCGTTGCCGGTCTTGCCGACCGTGCACAGCGCGGTATTGCCCGCGGTCACGCCCGACAGCGCGACGGATTTCTTCGGCTTGAATGCGCCCGCGTTCGGCGTGCTGTTGTCTGCTTCGCTCATCGATTGTCTCCAGATACGGGTGGGGCGTTGGACTTGGAACCGTGGACCGCAGCTTCAAATGCAAAGAATGGGCCAGCCCCTGCCCGGCTCGCCAGGTGCCGGCTAAGTGCCTGATTTAACGGGCGACTGCCGCCACCGACTGCGTACGGCTCATCGTATTTCATTTCATAAATGAAATGCTAATTTCAAATCAGCAACGAATGCTCGCATAATAGGCACTCTAGGTACTTCCACTCTCCCGCGAGCCGACCGCCTTGAGCACGCCACTTTACGAACCGGCGCAGCGCCCGCGCATCTGGGCGCTCTCCATCAGCCGCCTGCGCGACCTGTTCTTCGAGATCGCCGGCGAATACGTCGAGCGCGCGGATCTGCGCATCGTCTCGCACGGCTTCGAGGACGCGGTGCGCGAGATCGAAGGCGCGGGCGCCGCGCGGCCCGACGTCGTGATCGCGGGCGGCTCGAACGGCGCGTATCTGAAGACGCGCGTGTCGGTGCCGGTCGTGCGGATCAACGCGACCGGCTTCGACGTGATGCATGCGCTCGCGCGCGCGCGTCGCGAGGGCAAGCGTGTCGCGCTCGTCACGCACGGCGACACGCCCGACGAAGTGCGCCGCTTCATGGCCGCCTACACGCTCGACGTGACGTTCGCGTCGTATCAATCGGCGCAGGACGCGGAAAGCGTCGTGCTCGACCTCAGCGATCGCGGCATCGACGTCGTGGTCGGCCCCGGCCTCGTCACCGATCTGGCCGCGAACGCGGGCATGGGCGCGGTGTTTCTCTATTCGCGCGCCTCGATACGCGCCGGCTTCGCGACCGCGCTCGAAGTCGCACAGGCGACGCGCCGCGAAACCGTGCGCCGCCAGCGGCTCGACACGCTGCTGCAACATCTGCGCGACGGCGTCGTCGCGCTCGACGCGCAAGGCCGCGTCGAGGTGATGAACCAGCGGCTGGCCGGCGTGCTCGGCATCGATCCCGCGAAGGCGGTCGGGCGCACGCTGCTCGAACTCGCGCCCGACCTCGCCGGCAGCCTGCCCGATGCGGACGGCGACAGCTTCTGCACCGTGCGCGGCGCGAGCTACGTCGTGCATCGCGGACCGCTCGCGAGCAATAGCGCGGCAGGCGGCACCGTACTCACGTTTCAGGAATCGCGCGCGCTCGAGCGGCTCGACCGCACGCTGCGCTCGCGCCAGCGCGTGCAGCAGTTCACCGCGCGCTACCGGCTCGACGATATCGTCGGCGTGTCGGAGCCGATCCAGCGCGTGCGCGCGCTCATCGCGCGTTATGCGAAGTCGGACGCAACCGTGCTGATTCTCGGCGAGAGCGGCACCGGCAAGGAAATGGTCGCGCAGAGCATGCATCAACTGAGCGCGCGGCACGACTTCGCGTTCGTCGCGATCAATTGCGGCGCGTTTCCCGAAGCGCTGCTCGAAAGCGAGCTGTTCGGTTACGAGGAAGGCGCGTTTACGGGCGCGCGCAAGGGCGGCAAGGCGGGGCTCATCGAGGTCGCGCATCGCGGCACCCTGTTTCTCGACGAGATCGGCGAGATGCCGTTGTCGCTGCAAAGCCGCCTGCTGCGCGTGTTGCAGGAGCGCGAGGTGGTGCGGCTCGGCTCGACGGAGCCGGTGCGCGTCGATATTCGCGTCGTCGCGGCGACGCATCGCGCGCAGACCGAAAGCGTCGCGAACGGCAGTTTTCGCGCGGACCTGTACTACCGGCTCAATATCCTCAGCATTGCGCTGCCGCCGCTGCGCGAACGGCCCGGCGATTTACTGCCGCTCGCGGCCGAACTGCTGCGCCAGGCCACCGCGCGCGAACCGAGGCTGGCGGCGCGCGTGCCTGACGCGGAGACCGCCGCGCGCATGCTCGCGGGACTCGGCGCGACATTGCGGCGCTATGCGTGGCCGGGTAATGTGCGCGAATTGCAGAATGTGATCGAGCGGATTGCGGTGGAGCTTGCGGATGCGGGTGCCTGTGCGTATGCAGAAAGCGATGCTGATTTCGCGGCAGGCAGCGGTGCGAACGCAAATACGAGTGCGAACGCCCTGCCGAAAGACTCGGCCATCGTTACGCGCGAGATGCTGCGTTCGGTCGCACCGGAAATCGTCGAACCCGTCGCGCGCGCGAAGCCCGCCGTGCTGACGCTGCGCGAACGCAGCCGTCATGTCGAAGCCGATGAAATCCGCGCGGCGCTCGCAGCGCATGGCGGTGATCGCGATGCGGTGTGTGCGGCGCTCGGCATCAGCAAGACGACGTTGTGGCGCAGGCTGAATGCGGCGGGTCGTTAGGCAAGGTATCGACGGTGCGCACGTTGAAACCGCTGTGCGGATGACAACGCCTGCCCGCTAATTCGATCTGCTCTGCCGATAGGTGCAAAGCCTTGTCTAGTAGCCTTTTTATTTCGGGTATGTGGCCGGAAACATGGGCCTGTCAGTAATTTCGTGTTCAAGGCATATGATGCTCCCCAGGAGAATATATGCCTCGCAAACCAAAGACCCCACCGGCCGATCTGCCGGCAATTCCCGCCGAGCTGCTTGAACAGTTTGGCAACGGCCCGATGACGGCCGACGCGATCAATGCCGCGACGCTGGCCCTGAAGAAGGCGCTGATCGAGCGTGCGCTGGGTGGCGAGATGAACCATCATCTCGGCTATCCGCCTGGCGCCGTGAAACCGGCCGCTGTTACCAACCAGCGCAACGGCACAGGCGCCAAGACCGTGCTGACCGAAGACGGCCCGATTCGTATCGAGGTGCCCCGCGACCGTGACGGCAGCTTCGAACCACTGCTGATTCCCAAACACGAACGCCGCTTTACCGGCTTCGACGACAAGATCGTCGCCATGTACGCCCGGGGCATGACCGTGCGCGAGATTCAGGGATTTCTGCAGGAGCAGTACGGCACGGCGGTCTCTCACGACTTCATCAGTTCAGTGACCGACGAGGTCATGGCCGAAGTGACGGCATGGCAGGCCCGCCCGCCTGAGCCGATGTACCCGGTGGTGTTCTTCGACGCGCTGCGGGTCAAGATCCGCGAAGACGCCGTGGTGCGCAACAAGGCGATCTACCTTGCGCTGGGTGTCCTGCCCGACGGTACACGCGATATCTTGGGCCTGTGGATCGAGAACACCGAGGGCGCCAAATTCTGGATGAAGGTCTTCAACGATCTGAGGACGCGCGGCGTCAATGACATCCTGATTGCTGTCACCGATGGGCTCAAAGGCATGCCCGCAGCGCTGGCGGCCGTGTTTGCCGCAACCACGCTTCAGACCTGCATCGTTCACCTGATCCGCAACAGCCTCGATTACGCGAGCTGGAAAGACCGCCGGGGGCTGGCTGCAGCGATCCGCCCGATCTACACCGCGCCGAGCGCGGAAGCGGCCCAGGCGCAACTCGATGCCTTTGCCGACGGGCCATGGGGGCAGAAATTCCCGCCAGTCAGCGCGGCGTGGCGCAACGCCTGGGACCGCGTGATTCCGTTCTTCGCCTTTCCGCCGGCCGTTCGCAAGGTTATATATACGACCAACGCCATCGGGAACATCAATTCGCAGTTGCGCAAGATCATCAAAACGCGGGGCCACTTCCCGACCGACGAGGCCGCGACGAAACTCATCTGGCTGGCACTACGCAACATCACTGCTGACTGGGGACGCGCCGCTCATGATTGGAAGTCGGCCATGAACCAGTTCGCGATTCTTTATGAGGATCGATTCGTTCGACCATCCGTGTGAATTTCAACCCGCCTTGAACACGGAAATTCTGACACTCCCGCGAGGCCCTACACAGCGCGGCAGCACGGCAACACAACAAGCGTCATACCGCAAAGCCCCCTAAAACCCCGCCTCCCTCTGCAAAATCGCCACAACATAGCGCACACCGCGCCCGATAAAACTCTCGCGCCCCGCTCCCAACCGCACCGTCCCGCTCACCTCGCGCCCGATCGCCGGCACACCGTCGCACGCATCGAAGCGCACCTGCCACGTCGCCTGCAACGGCACCAGCTGATGCGTCTTCGCATCGTACTCGGCCGGAATCGGCCCGCCGTAAGTACTCGCAACCGAAGGCTGATCGAGCGTCGCCACGTTGACCTTGTCGATCGCCTCAATACGGCACGCGCGACGCGGCAGCTCCGCAACGTTCGCCACGAACACCGCGCGCTGCCCCGCCCTCAGGCGCGCCACGTCGCTCTCGCCGACAAACGCAAAACCCTTCACGCCAGTCGGCGCGATCAGATCGAACAAGCGCTCGCCGCGCGGCAGCCACATGCCCGCGGCCAGCGCATCGCCGGCAATCTGCACGTGGCCGTCGAACGGCGCGCGAATCGTCAGCTGCGCAATCTGCGCCTGCAAGCCTGCCACCGTCTCGCGCGCAGCGTCCCAACGGCGCGCGAGCGCCGTGCCCTGGCGTTGCAAGCGCTCGTCAAACGGTTGCTGTTCGACTTCCCAGCGCAATTGCGCTTCGTCGGCCTGCGCGGCCTTCAGCCGATAGTCGAGATCGGGCGACACCAGCACCGCCAGCGTCTCGCCCGCATGCACGAACTGGCCGTCGCGCGCGGGCGGCGGCTCGGCGGCGAGGTAGCCGGGTCCGACCGCGTAGAGTCCCTGCGCGCGTTGCGGCCCGAGCACTGCGGGCGCGCTCACGCCCGCGTGCCACGGCACCGCGAAAAAGATCAGCAGCGCCGCGCCGAGCAGAACACTCCTGTGTGTCTCGCGCCGCCAGCGCAATTCGTCGCGCCGCTGCCAGCTCGCGGCGGCCTCGCGCCAGATCGGCCGCACGATGAACCAGCCGAATTCGACGAAGAACAGCAGCATGCCGAGCAGCTTGAAAAACGCGTGATAGACGACGAGCGCAATCGACATGAACACGACGAGCCGGTACAGCCATGTCGCAAACGAAAAGCCGATCAGAAAGCGCCGCCGCGCGGCCGAACACGGCTCGGGCTGCGGATCGCCGAGGCCGAACAGCCCTTCGCGCAGCCACCAGCGGCCGAGCGCGAACGCGCGGTCGTGCAGGTTCGGCATGTCGAGCCAGTCCGACAGCAGGAAGTAGCCGTCGAAGCGCATGAACGGACTCGCGTTGATCGCGAGCGTCGCGATCCAGGTCGTGGTCGCGAGCAGGAACGCGCCGGCGCGCAGCGGTCCGTCGGGCAGCACGCTCCACGCCAGTGTCGCGAACGCGGCGAGCGCGATTTCGCTCAGCATGCCGGCCGCGCCGATCCACAAGCGGTTCTTGCGCTCGGGCACTTTCCACGCTTCGGTCGTATCGGTGTAGAGCACGGGCAGCATCACGAGCAGCGCGACGCCCATCGTCGGCACGCGGCAGCCGTAACGCTGCGCGGTAAACGCATGGCCGAATTCGTGCAGCACCTTCGCGCAGCCGAGCGCGATGCCCACGCCGATCAGGCCGCGCCAGTCGGCGTAACCGTGGAACGTGTGCAGGAACTCGTCCCAGCGGCGCGAGGCGAGAAACAGCCCGGCCAGCGCGCACACCGCCACCACGCACCAGAACGCGGGCCGGTACGCGAACCCGGCGAAGCGCGCGGCGCGGCGCAGAAACGGCATCGGGTGCCAGAGCGGAATGCGGATCATCAGATAGTGCTTGAGCAGCCACATCGCCCGCGTCGTGCGATGCGCGTCGGCGTGCTGTTGCAGGCGCGCGGTGTCGGCGGCGCTCGCGGCGATCAGCAGATTCTGCTGACGCAGCATGCGCACGAGCAGGTCGAGATCGTCGGATGTGACGGTAAGCGTCGTGTCGCGGTTCACGCTCTCGACAATCGCGCGCGGATCGTCGAGCGGCCAGCGCGACAGCAGTTCGAACGCGGGCCAGCCGAGCTGGAAAAAGCGGTTCGCGGCGGGATCGTGCAGCATCCAGGTCGGCGCACCCTCGGGGGTCGCGGCGCCTCGTGTGAGCGTCAGTTCCTGACGCAGTTGCGGAAGTCGGGCCATGATGCGATGAATTGACGCTGTCGAACGGGCGCGCCGCGCCTCACCAGCCGAGCCACTGACGCGCGAGCGTCAACGGGCGGCGCAGCACGTAGTAGATCGCCGGCACCCACGGGCCGCGAATGCGCGCGGTGCCCATCGCGCCGAGCGGCGCATTGGCGTCGGCCGCGACGAAGCTCGCGCGCACACGGTACGCGAGCACGCCGTCGGGCGTCGGCTCCGCGCGGTACGCGATCGAATCGATACGCGCCTCGTAGCTCGACAGCGGCGAACTCTTCGGATACAGCGTGAGCGTCGCGCCCGGCTTCACGTCGATGTTGTCGGCAACCGGCAGCCACGCGGTCAGCTCAACGCGCGCAGGGTCGGCCAGCAGCAGGATCTTTTCGCCGACCGCGACCGCCTTGCCGGTCCATTCGTTCGGATCGCTGAACACTGCCACCCCCGCGCGCTCGGCGTTCACCTTCACGCGCGCCAGCTGCTGCGCGGTGTAGTCGAGCTGCACCTGGCTCTGGTCGAGCTTGCCTTTGCGCTCGGCCATGTCGAGCCGCGTGCGGTCGTCGGTGACGGCAAGCTGCGCGGTCTGGCGGAACTCTTCCTGTTCGGCATCGAAGTCCTTGCGCGCGAGCGCGTAGCGCGATTGCAGCGCGGTCGCGTCGAGGCCGAGCAGCGGCGTGCCGCGCTGCACCGGCTGATTCGGCTTCACGTAGAGGCGGTCGATCACGCCGTCGAGCGGCGCGCGCACGACGAACGGATCTTTCGGTGTGACCTCGGCGGGCGCGAGCACGGTGAGGCGCAACGGAATCACGCAGGCCACCGCGAGCCCGATCAGCACGCGGCGCTGCTGACGGCCGGGCCGCAGCACGGCGCGCGCGCGTTCGAGCCACGAGGCGCGCGGCGCGAACGCCTCGAAGGCATGCGCCCAAACCTGACCCAGTTCGGTGAGCAGCGCGCAGTCGGTCGCGCTCCCGGCTGCTTCGCGTGCGACCACGACGCCGCCGAGCGCATGCCCCGCGCGGTCGGTGAGCGGCAGCCACGCACCGTGTGCGGGCCACCATGCGGACCAGTCGCTCGCGACGTGCGGCGCGTCCGCTTCGAGATCGGCGGCC
>NZ_JAAGPS010000006.1:0-133426 GCF_017105025.1 Paraburkholderia sp. Ac-20336
TCGAGCGCACCCCGGCGCTCGCGCCAAACCGCAACGGGCATGTATCGGCACAGGCGGCAAAAAGCGGCACTAGCCGCGCAAGCGTCACAAGCGGCACAAAAGCCGCACGGCCGCCGCGCCGGCCCGGTCGTCAGGCGGCTTCGAGAATCGGTTCGAGGATTTCGGCGCAGATCATCGCGGCCGCATTCGACGGTGCCGGCCGCTCGGCGGGCTTGAATACCGCGTCGCCGCGGCGAATCTTGCGATGCGACACCGCGCAAGTCCCCGAGGTATGCGCCGACCTGCGCCGCCAGCGTTGCTCGCCATAGTGGCAGCGTCCAGGCTCAACCCAGCGGATGACCAGCGTCGTGTCGGAGCTCTCGAGAATTTCGATGCGCACGCCATTGGTAGCGTCAAGAAGGATGGACTCTACGGTCATCATCGGCTCCGTATTGTGGAGTGCCGAATGTAGACTGGCGCGCGCCCAAGAGCCATTGTGCCGCGGTTGAAACTCTGTTCTCTAAACAGAAATAATCGTAAGCCAGTCGTACGATTGGTTGAAATGACGGACGTTGGATGCTTTTTTATGTAATTTTTTAATAGTGTGAATTTTTGCAACGCTGTATTGCCGTCAATGCGACGATGCGGCCACCCGCAAGGAGCGCCGGCGCTTCCTTTAAGATGTGAGGGTCGATGGGGGACCGAGCCGCCAGTTTAGCGGGTTTGAAATTTTCAGGTCGGCTCGCGCGCACCCCCTCAGGAAAACCAGAGTTCACATGATTTCAAGGCCACCCGCAGTACCTCCTCCTGCTCCCGATGCGTCGTCGCCCACTCCGGAGCGTCTGAAAAAACAGAAGGCCGCCTCGCTCGTGCTGTATAGCGGGCTCGTGCTGCTCGCGCTGTGGGTCGTGCGCGATTTCATCGTGGCGGTCGCGTGGGCGGGCGTCGTCGCGATCGCGCTGTGGCCGCTGCTGCACCGGGTGGCGGGCAGCCGCTGGTTCAAGGGGCGCATGACGCTGCTCGCCGCCGTATTTACCGTCGTGATCGCGCTGCTCGTGCTGCTGCCGGTCGGGCTCGGCGTCGCCCAGGCGCTGCACGAGGCGCGCGAACTGAGCGACTGGTTCCGCGGCGTCCAGGAGCGCGGCATCGCGCTGCCGGGTTTCGTCGAGCGCCTGCCGTTCGGCGCGCAGCAGATCGCCGCGTGGTGGCAGGCCAATCTCGCGCAGCCGCTGCGCGATTCCGCCGCGATCAAGGGGCTGCACAGCGGCACGGTGATGACGCTCGGCCGCCATTTCGGCGCGCGCGCCGTGCATGCGGCGATGGTGTTCGGCTTCACGCTCGTTACGCTGTTCGTGATTGTCCAGGCGGGGCCGCGTCTGTCGGGCTCGCTGCTGAAGGCCGTGCGGCGCGGTTTCGGCGAGAGCGGCGCGAACCTCGTCCAGCACATGGCGACCGCCGTGCGCGGCACGGTGGCGGGGCTGGTCGTGGTGGGGCTCGGCGAGGGCCTGCTGCTCGGCGTCGCCTATTTCGTGACCGGCCTGCCGCATGCGGCGCTGCTCGGCTTCGTCACGGCGATCGCCGCGATGCTGCCGTTCTGCGCGCCGATCACGTTCGGCCTCGCGGCGCTGTGGCTGCTTGCGCAAGGCTCGGTTGCCGGCGCGATCGGGCTCGCCGTATTCGGCTCGATCGTCGTGTTCGTCGCCGAGCATTTCGTGCGGCCGGTGCTGATCGGCAACTCGACGCGCCTGCCGTTCCTGCTCGTGCTGTTCGGCATCCTCGGCGGGGCGGAGACGTTCGGGCTGCTCGGCATTTTCATCGGCCCCGCGCTGATGACGGTGCTGATGGTGCTGTGGACCGATCTCGTGCAGTAGCGCGTGTTTTGCGCGCCGGGCTGCCCGCGAACCGGACGGCCCGGCGCGCGGTCCGCTGTTCGCGCCGCGCCGGCGCGCGGCTCAAGGCCGATGCGTCGATGGGTGATCGAGCGGACGCTCGACCGGCGGCGGTTTCACGCTCACGCAGCCGAGCGTGTATTTGAGCGCGGCGGGCAGCAGCGCGCTCCATACGTCCCACGTATGCCCGCCGTCGATGATGCGCAGCGCCGCCGGATTGCCCGCGAGCCGCAGATGGGTGTACAGCACCGAGGCGTCGGCTTGGATGTCGAGGTCGTCGTCGCCGGATGCGATGAACATCGGCAGGCGGTACGGCCGGCTCATATAGCGGTCCCACTGCGCCGGATAGTTGAGCTCGTGCCAGATGCGCGGATCGAACTGCCGCTCGCCGAACACGCCGACGCGCCGCGCCGCCGACGCGCGCGGCGGCTCGTTGGCATAGATTGCGGGGCTCAGCAGCAGCGCGCCGCAGAACAGCTCCGGCTGCGTGAGCGCGTAGCGCAGCGCGCCGAAGCCGCCCATCGAGACGCCGCCGATCATCCGGCCGCTACGCTGCGTCGCGACCGCGTAGTGCGTTTCGATCTCGGGCAGCAGATCGTCGAAGAACGCGGTCTCCATCTTTTCCTTGCGGTCGACGTACCAGTCCGTGCCGCCTTGCGGCATCACGATCACGACGGGCGGGATGTCCTTGCGCTCGATCAGCGTGTCGGCCGTGCCTTGCAGATGGCCTTGGGTGAGCCAGTCGTTGGCGTCGCCGTTATTGCCGTGCAGCAGGTAGAGCACCGGCAGGCGCGGGCCGTCCGAGCGATAGACGCCAGGCAGATAGATCGTGTAGTTCCAGTCGCGGCCGAGCGTATTCGAATGGAAGCTGCGGTTCGCGACCATGCTCGCGAACGCCGGCGTGCCGACAGCGACGGAAAGCACAACGAGAGCGAGGCTAAAGAGTCGACGCATGTCAGGGTGGGAGACCGGCGCGCGGTTCGCGCGCCGGCCGTCATGCTATCAGCATTGGTACCGGATTTGAGGCGGATGCGAGGCGTGTCGATCTACGTCCGACGCGGCTGGCGCGCTCAGGACGACGTGCCGAGCCGCGTCGCGACGAGCCGGCCGACATAGCGCTTGAGCGGCTCGACGCCAAGCCCGACCGCGAACAGCGCGCCGACGGCCGCCGCATCGGCGAGCAGGCCGAGCGGATAGTTCAGATAGCCGTCGGTGGCGGCATACAGCACCGAGTCGATCACGAGCGAAATCACCGCGCCGGCGATAAAGCACAGCAAGCCCTGACGTCCGATCAGGCCGATCCACGGCAGCCGGCGGGCGAGCTTTTTCGCCCAGCCGAGCTGGATCAGATTCGCGGTGAGCCACGCGATCGCGAGGAAGTTGCCGGCGCGCAGGTAGGACAGGTTCTGCTTGAGGCTGCCGGGCAGCGGCGCATGCTCGAGAACGAGCTTGTAGTAGGCGGCGCCCGCGACCACCGCGAGCGCGCACAGGCTGACGAGCCAGCCGAGCCGGTGCGCGCTTACGCGCTGATAAACCGGCTGGCAGCGCGCGAGCACGCCGAGCACGAACATCAGCTGCCACGCGAACGGGTTGAAGTCCCAGTGCATGTCGGGTGCCGAGGGCAGGTATTGGCCGATCGCCGGGGCGCCGGCCCACAGCGCGACGCTGCCGGCGAGCAGCAGCCACGGCTGGCGGCGCGCGAGCGGCAGGATGGCCGGTACGAGCAGCGCGAAGAACGCATACATCGGCAGCACCGAGGCGAGATATGGCTGGCGGCGCAGCAGCAGGATGTCGCGCAGCGCGGCGAGCGGGGTGTCGATGAGGTCGTCGAGGTCGGTGGTGGCGAGATTCGGCCCGTCGATGCTGAATGCGGTGAGCACCGCGCTCACGAGCAGCATGAGCCCGGCGGTGACGAGAAACGCGCGGTAGATCTCGAACGAGCGCCGCAGGAAGCGGCCGCGCGCGATCGTTTCGCTGCGCCGCTCGGCGAGTGCGGCATAGGCCGTGGCGGTCGCGAAGCCGCCGAGGAACACGAACACTTCGGCGGCATCGCACAGCGCATACGCATGCAGCGTGACGCGCGACAGAATGCTGCCGCCAATATGATCGACGACGATGATCAGCAGCACGAGTCCGCGGAAAAAGTCGAGTTCGATCAGACGGGACGAGGATTGTTGCATTGTTTGCGTCAAAAGCAGCCCCGTGAGACGGCCACGCTGATCCAGCGGGGCGGGTGTCTCACACGGCGTTTTTAGTATGGGGTGGGGTGTCGCGGCGGGCTGCGCTCTTCATGCGCCCAGTCCGCGCCCCGCGTTGCCGCGCTCGACCGGCGGCGGAGCGCCGTGTCAACGGACTGTAAACCTGACCCCCGGTGCGGCGCGGAGTTCCGCTGCGTCGCAGCAAAGGCGCCCGATTATATTTCTTTCTGTGACAAAGCTGTTGGGAACGGTACGGCGCCATGCGGATTACCGCATCGGCGGCCCCTTATCGGCGACTCATCTTCGCCGTGCTCACGCGCCACGCGCGCCGTCGCTTACCCGAACCCCGCTGACGAAAAAAGGGGCAAGCGCACCGAGTGGAGAATTAGCAACATTCTCGATCATCGGCGCTTCCTCTCATGGACGGCCAGCCGCCGTCGTGTGACGATTTCCGGAACGCGCAGGTGAACGGAGCAGTCGGCAGAACTGCCCGGGGCATCGAGAACAAGCATCAATCAAGAACAAAGCGACCGGATCGAGTTGTCCTGTTACTCGAAGTGCAGGGAGATCATCATGAACAGGCAAGTGTTCGCGCTGGCTGTCTCCATTGCTGCGTCCGCCGCTTTCGTCGTGCCTGCGCGCGCGCAAACCAGCGTCACGCTCTATGGCGTGATCGACGAAGGCATCAACTACACCAACAATGCCGGCCGCGGCCATGTCTACGAACTGGCGAGCGGGCTGGCGCAGGGCAGCCGCTGGGGCCTCAGGGGTTTCGAGGAACTGGGCGGCGGTCTCAAGGCAATCTTCCAGCTTGAAAACGGCTTCGACCTGAATTCCGGACGGCTCGAACAGGGCGGCCGCCTGTTTGGCCGCCAGGCGTTCGTCGGCCTGAGTTCGGTGCCGTACGGCACGTTGACGTTCGGCCGTCAGTACGATTCGGTCGTCGACTATCTGGCGCAGACCACGGCCAACGGCAGTTGGGCCGGCGAGCTGTTCTCGCACCCGTACGACAACGACAACACCGACAACACGTTCCGCCTCGACAACACGGTCAAGTACACGAGCCCGTCGATTGGCGGCTTCCAGTTCGGCGGCACCTACAGCTTCAGCAACGACACCGGCTTCGCGAACAATCGCGCCTACAGTTTCGGCGGGCAGTACGCGTATGGCGGCCTGCTCGTCGCGGCGGCGTATCTGCAGGCCGACAACCCGGGCAACGGCTCGAACGGCGCGATCACCGCCAACGACGCCGGTTTCGTCGCGACGCGCATGCGCGTGTTCGGCGGCGGCATGACCTATACGTTCGGCCCGGCGACGGCCGGCTTCGTCTACAGCAACTCGAACTATCTCGGTCCGACCGGCAACGGCTATCTCGGCATCGCGCCGCTCGTGCCGCTGGTTCCCGTGACGCCGCCGGGCGTGCTGCTGAACTCGCTCAAATATCAGAACTTCGAGGTGAACGGCAAGTATCAGATTTCGCCGATGCTGTTCGTCGGCGCGCAGTACGTCTACACGATGGAAACCTACGACGCGTCGAACGGCGGCGTGAAGCCGCGCATCCATACGTTCGGGCTGATGGCGGATTACAACCTGTCCAAGCGCACTGACGTTTATCTGCAGGGCGAGTATCAGCAACTGACGGGCGACTCCACGCTGTCGATTCTCGACTACGCGTTTATTCCGGGCACGCAGTCGCCCTCGTCGACGTCGAAGCAGGTCGTCGTGCGCGCGGCTATCCGGCATAAGTTCTAGCGTTTTCACGCTGCGCGTTATTGGTTGGTGTAACGCGGTTTTTTCTTTTGCCTTTTCCGCCAGGGCGCGAGGTTGCCGGAGCCTGGCGGTTTTGTTTGCGGCGAGCAGGCGCAGCGAAATCTCTATTTCTGTCTTGTCTTTATCTCCTTATTCCTTATTTCTATCCCTGGACCGGGCGCGGGTCCGCTCTTTTAACGGCGCGTATTTCACCCCGGTCCGCAGCCGCGATGCCCGGCAATTCAAGTTCCGGGCATGCCTGCCGATATGACAAATGTTAAATAAACGCGAATCGCTCACCGGACGGCGGCGTTTCCGCTTCCAGCCGCGTCGGCTATCCGCTTCCGCCGAATCGGCAGGCCATGGGCGGGAATCCGGCTGGTAACGGTTGTATCAGAGTGTTCGAAGCGGGGCGTTTTCGTTAAAAGTCACTTTACAATTTCGCCGGAATTTTGATCGGCAATCCGGTCCCGATCCGATCTGTTTCGCTGGAGTTGCGCGGTTTTGATGTCTGGAGTCCGGACATGACCGGCCTTCGGCAGCGATTGGAACGGGCCGGCCGGGCATGGGATGAACGCCGTACGAGGCGGTCTCGCCGTGCCGCAGATGAGGCCGCGCGGCACGAGATCGCGCGCAGCGCTGCGGCATGGCGACATCCGGTCCGTCCATGAACAAGGCAGGAGTCGAACAGGATGAAAAAACGTTTCGACAGAACGAGACTGGCCAGTCTCGCCGGCGTGTGGGTCGCGCTGGCAGTCAGCGGTTGTGCGAACGTCGGGCAGCAGAACGCGCAGAACGGCGCGGCGTCGGGTGCGACGGCCGCCTCCGGCGTGCCGGCGGCGAATACGGCGGTAACGGGCGTGGCGGCCGATGGCGCGGCGTCTGCGGCGCTGACCATCGACGCCAACCAGAGCACGTCGCTGAAAAAAGCGCCGCCGCTCGTTTATCGCGTCAAGCATGGCGACACGCTCGCGCGCATCGCGCAGCATCATCATGTGAGCGTCAGGCAGTTGCAGGCGTGGAATGGCATGAAGCCGTCGTCGCGGTTGAGGCCGGGGCAGGTGCTGCATGTCGCGTCGCCGGAAACGGTGGGGGCGGTGAAGCAGGCTAATGCGGCGGCTGCGAGGTCCGCGGCGGGTGTGGCGTCGGCGGGGGCGGCGCTGCCGCAAACGTCGGCGCAGGCTTCGGCGCAAGCCTCTGCTCAGGCGCTAGCGCAGTCCGCAGCGCCGGTTCCCGATGCCGCCGAGGTCCGCGAAGTCACGCAGGAGACGCGCCGGCACGCGAGCAGCGTGACGCTCGCATGGCCTGCGTCGGGCAGCGTCGTCGAAGCGTTCCAGCCGGGCGAAACGCGCGGTATCGAAATCGGCGGCAAGCCCGGCGACCCGGTGCGCGCTGCCGCCGACGGCAAGGTCATGTATGCGGGCACGGGACTGAACGGCTACGGCAGTCTCATCATCGTGCAGCACAACAAGGACTTTCTGACGGCGTACTCGCATAACCGCAAGCTGCTGGTCAAGATGGGCGACGTCGTGCGCAAGGGACAGCAGATTGCCGAAATGGGCGACGAAAGCAACTCGCGGGTGTCGGTGGGTTTCGAGGTGCGCCACGACGGCAAGCCGGTCGATCCGTTGCCGTATCTGCCGCAGGCGCGCGGTTAGCGTCGAGTCTGTTGTTGTATCGGCTTTCGCTATGCCAGACATGGCGAAAGCCTGTTAGCCGCTCGCCGCAACCGGCTTCGAACGCTTCCCGCAAAAGCTCACCCTGGTTTTAGTCAGCAAAGCCAGGTAATTTCCTTGCACGGCGCAGGCACGAAAGCGTTTGATCGAGCGAACCGTGGTGGCGCGCGCCCGCATTCTTGCGAATCGAACGAGGAATGCCTTCGAGCAAGGTGTATTTGTGCCGGAGATAGAAGGCAATCCAGGCTATTCGCCACCCAGACATCATTCGCGTGCAACCGTCATGCGGCGAATGAAACACGTATTCACGACCCGACGCCGCTCCTGCAACGGTGAGGAAATACAGGAGCCGGCCGTGCGTTCGTCATCAGGTCATTCGCGATCACGCACCATCGCGCGAATCGACAGGTGAAGCAACGGGCAAAGCAACGCGCCGATCAAACCCGTCAAACGCGTGCCTCAAACACACGACTCCCGTCCGATACGCTGCCGGGAACAACCCGGCAATCACACGGCCGCAGCCGCACCTACTTCGCCTGCACGCCGCGCAGCAATTGCGCCACCTGGCCGTGGTAATGCAGGATCGCCGGATCGGCCTGCAACAACGGCAGATAACGCGGCAGAAACGCATTGTTCGGCTGATCGGGCGAGAACAGGCCGACCACGGCTTCCGCGGCCGCAAGGCGGTCGCCCGCATCGGCTTCCTCGTCGTCGAGAATTTCGTCGACGCTCGCGATCACCGTCGAAAGCGGCGTGAGCCAGCGAACCCCCGAGCCGTTGATGAGCACCTGCAGAAACGCCGCCGGCGTCACCGGGCCGAATTCTTTTTCGTACGCCGCGCGCTCGTGATCGAGAATCGCCTTGTGCAGCGCAAGCAGCGGCTTGCGAATGTCCGCGAGGAATTGAGTGCATTGCGGGTCGTTCATCGGCGGCTCCTTCGGATCGGTTGGCTCGACGCAATAGCGCGTCGCAATACGCATCACGGGCGGCGTCACGATACCGCGCGCCGCTTCCCGCTCTAACGCTAGCAGGTAGATGCGTCGATGGTAACGCATTGATTGCATCCCGTTGCCGGGCGTGGGTCCGTGCCTCGGCATGGGCTTCGAGACAGGCATCGGGACAAGCATCGGCATGGGCTTCGATATAGGCATCGGGACATGTATCGCAGCCTATATCGAGATACGTCTCGGAATTGATGCGCGATACTTGCGCACGAGGCGCGCTGCACACCTGCGAAGCAAACTTCGTTTCTCACGACTACAATCAGCCGGACTGTTAGCGGCACATGCTTCATCAGGACCGACCAGCATCGCGTGATTAGCCCGGCGTGTCGAACAAACGCGGCGAGTCTTTGCGTTCCGATGCGGTGCCGCTGTCTAAACAGTATGAATAAGCAGCCTGAATAAACAGCCTGAATCCCACACTATAAATTCCACCGGAGCCGCGCATGACAACGTTCAATATCAACGGCCAAACCCATACCGTCGACGCACCCCCTGACATGCCCCTGCTGTGGGTCTTGCGCGATCTCGTTGGCCTGACCGGCACCAAGTTCGGTTGCGGCATCGCTCAATGCGGCGCATGCACCGTGCATCTCGACGGCGTTGCGGTGCGCTCGTGCGTGTTCCCGGCGGCCGCCGTCGGCGAGCGCAAGGTCGTCACGATCGAAGCGGTTGGCGGCACGCCGGCAGGACAGAAAGTGCAGGAGGCCTGGCGCGAACTCGACGTCGTGCAATGCGGCTACTGTCAGTCGGGGCAGGTGATGTCGGCCGCCTCGCTGCTCGCGAGCAATCCCAACCCGAGCGACGCCGACATCGACGCCGCGATGGCCGGCAACATCTGCCGCTGCGGGACCTACAACCGCATCCGCGCGGCGATCAAGCATGCCGCGAAGGGAGCCTGACATGTCCCAGGGATTGCTCGATGCACAGAACGGCGCGCAGCCGTCGAACGACGATACGCAGCCCGCGCGCGGCATCTCGCGGCGCAGCTTCCTCAAATTCGGCGTGACGGTCGGCGCCGCGGCCGGCGGCGGTCTGCTACTCGGCTTCAGCATGCCGGCTTCGAGCCAGGATCAGAAGACCGGCAAGAGCGTGATCGGCGGCGACGCGAACGAGGCGCCGCAAAGCGGCGTGTTCGCGCCGAACGCGTTCATCCAGATCGACACCGCGGGCAAGGTCACGCTCGTGATGCCGAAGGTCGAGATGGGCCAGGGCGTCTATACGTCGATTCCGATGCTGATCGCCGAAGAACTCGAAGTGCCGCTCGACGCGGTCACGCTCGATCACGCGCCGCCCAACGAAAAGCTCTTCGGCGACCCGCTGCTCGGCGGCCAGCTCACGGGCGGCTCCACGTCGATCCGTTTCGCGTGGGAGCCGATGCGCCGCGCGGGCGCGACCGCGCGCGTGATGCTCGTCAACGCGGCCGCGCGGCAATGGCAGGTCGATCCGGCCAGTTGCCACGCGCAGGCGGGCCATGTGATTCACGCGGCCAGCAAGCGCAGCGCGAGCTATGGTCAGCTTGCGCAGGCCGCGTCCGCGCTGCCGGTTCCGCAGAACGTGCCGCTCAAGGAGCCGAAGGATTTCAGGCTGATCGGCACGCCCGCGAAGCGGCTCGATTCGCCCGAGAAAGTGGACGGCACCGCGCTGTTCGGGCTCGACGTGCGCCTGCCCGGCATGGTCTACGCGGCGATCGCGAATTGCCCGGTGTTCGGCGGCACGCTCGCGAGCGTCGACGATACGCATGCGAAGACGATCCCCGGCGTGCGCGAGATCATCAAGGTCGACAACGCGGTGGCGGTGATCGGCGACCACACATGGGCTGCCAAGCGCGGCGTGCAGGCGCTCGACATCAAATGGAACGAGGGCGCGGGCGCACAGGTGTCGATGAAGACGATCGTCGACGATCTCGCGGCGGCCTCGCAACGCAGCGGCGCGGTCGCGCGCAAGGAAGGCGACGTGGGCCGCGCGTTCGGCGATGCGAAGTCGCGCGTCGATGCGGTCTACCAGCAGCCGTTTCTCGCGCACGCGACGATGGAGCCGGTCAACTGCACGGTCCACGTGCGCGCCGATGCGTGCGAAATCTGGCTCGGCTCGCAGGTGCCGACGCGCGTCGTCGATGCGGCGGTGGCCGTCACCGGTTTGCCCGCCGACAGGATCATCGTGCACAACCATCTGATCGGCGGCGGCTTCGGCCGGCGGCTCGAAACCGATATGGTCACGCAGGCGGTCAAGGTCGCCAAACAGGTGTCGGCGCCCGTGAAGGTGCTGTGGACTCGCGAGGAAGACATCCAGCACGACATGTACCGGCCGTACTACTACGACACGATCTCGGCCGGACTCGATGCGAACGGCAAGCCGGTCGCGTGGCAGCATCGCATTGCCGGCTCGTCGATCATGGCGCGCTTCGCGCCGCCCGCGTTCAGGAACGGGCTCGATCCCGACGCGGTGGAAGTTGCCGCCGATCTGCCGTACGACCTGCCGAACCAGCTCGTCGATTACGTGCGCGAGGAACCGCACGCGGTGCCCACTGCGTTCTGGCGCGGCGTCGGGCCGACGCGCGGCACGTTCGTGGTGGAGAGCTTCATCGACGAACTCGCCGCGCACGCGAAGATCGATCCGGTGCAGTACCGGCGCAGCCTGCTCGGCAAATCGCCGCGCGCGCTGAACGTGCTCGATACCGCCGCGCAGGCCGCGAACTGGGGCAGCGCGCTGCCACAAGGGCAGGGGCGCGGCGTCTCGGTCATGCATGCGTTCGGCAGCTTCTTCTCGATCGTCGTCGACGTCGCCGTCGACCAGGGCGAGGTGTCCGTCAAGCGCATCACGTGTGCGGTCGATTGCGGCATGGTCGTCAATCCGAACACGATCGAGGCGCAGGTGCAGGGCGGCATCATCTTCGGCATCACGGCGGCGCTTTATAGCGAGATCACGATCAAGGACGGCCGCGTCGAGCAGAACAACTTCACCGACTACCGGATGCTGCGCATCAACGAGACACCGCCAATCGACGTGCATATCGTGAAGAGCGGCGAGGCGCCCGGCGGCATCGGCGAGCCGGGCACGGCGGCGCTCGCGCCCGCGCTGGCCAATGCGATCTACGCGGCCACCGGCAAGCGGCTGCGGCAGTTGCCGGTGGGCCGTCAACTGCAAAGCGCGTGACGCCAAGGAGCCCGACATGAAAATCACTTTGAAGGGTCTTGGCGCGGCGTTGTGCGTCGCGTTGCCGTTGCTCGCGCAGGTGCCGGCCAATGCGGCAACGGCGGCGGTAACGTCAATGGCAGCTACGTCATCGGCCGATCAGGCGCTCGTGCTGCGCGGCGCCTATCTCGCGCAGCTCGGCGATTGCGCGGCCTGTCACACGGCGCCGAAGGGCAAGCCGTTCGCGGGCGGTCTGCCGATGAACACGCCGATGGGCCGCATCTACACCACCAACATCACGCCCGACGCGCAGACCGGCATCGGTGGCTACACGGAAGGCGACTTCGTGCGAGCACTGCGCGAAGGCGTCGCGCAGGACGGCCACAACCTGTATCCGGCGATGCCGTATCCGTCCTATGCGAAGGTCAACGACGACGACGCGAAGGCGCTTTACGCGTTCTTCATGCACGGCGTCGCACCGGTGCAACAGGCGAACCGGGAGCCAGACATCAAGTGGCCGTTGAACATGCGCTGGCCGCTGAAGCTCTGGAACATGGTGTTTCTGGAAAAGAGCGCCTATCGCGACAAGCCGGGCAAGGACGTAGCGTGGAATCGCGGCGCGTATCTCGTGCAGGGGCTCGGGCATTGCGGCTCCTGCCATACGCCGCGCGGCGTCGCGTTCCAGGAGAGCGCGCTCGACGAAAGCGGCAGCGGCTTCCTGAGCGGCGCGCTGCTCGACGGCTGGTTCGCGTCGAACCTGACCGGCGAGCACAACGAGGGGCTCGGGCGCTGGAGCGACGAGGATCTGCGCACCTTTCTGAAGACCGGTGCGAATCGCCATGCGACGGCGTTCGGCGCGATGACGAGCGTAATCAACAACAGCACGCAAGGCATGACCGACACCGACATCGCGGCGGTTTCGACGTATCTGAAGTCGTTGCCGCCGGCGGGCGGCAGCGGCGCGCCGCCTTATACGTACGATGCCCAAGCGACCAAAGTATCGCTCGATCGTCCCGCCAACGATGCCGGCGCGCGCGTCTATACGGCATATTGCATGCACTGCCACGGCGTCGACGGACAGGGCTTCGCGCCGATGCTCGCGCCGCTCGCGGGCAATCCGAACGTGCTCGCGAAGGACGCGTCGTCGCTCATCAACGTAACGTTGAACGGTACCGGCGATCTGGTGATCGACGGCGTGCCGTCGCCGTTCCCGATGCCCAGTTTCGCGGCGGTGCTGAGCGACCAGCAGATCGCCGACGTCCTGAGCTTCGTGCGCGCGGGCTGGAACAACGGTGCACCGGCAGTGGGCGCGGCCGAGGTCGCGAAGCTGCGCAAGTCGACGCAGGCGGCGCGCTGATCGCCAGAGTGAGGGACGTGGCGGTCAGGTGAGGCGGGCCGCTTCACATGCCGCCCGCTCCCGACTCATGGCGCGCGTGGCGCCGCTGGCGCACTCGACGGGCGCAACGTGCCTGATGCACCGCACGGTGCACCCCGCAGCGCACGCCACGGCGCACCCCGCACCGATCAAGGCGCGAACGACAGAAACAGATACGCCGCGAACAGCGACAGATGCACGGCGCCTTGCAGGATCGTCGTGCGTCCGGTGCTGAGCGTCAGCGTGCCGACCACGAGCGTGAGCGCGAGCAGTACCATTTCCTTGCCGTTGATGCCGAGCACGATAGGCTGGCCGATGTACAGGAACACGCCGGCCACGGTCGGAATGGTCAGGCCGATGCTCGCGAGTGCCGAGCCGAGCGCGAGGTTCAGACTGGTCTGCAGGCGATCGCCGCGCGCCGCGCGCAGCGCTGCAAGCCCTTCGGGCAACAGCACCAGCGCTGCGATCACGATCCCGACCACGGCCGGCGGCGCGCCCGCGTTGAGCACCGCGGATTCGACGACCGGCGACAACACCTTCGCGAGCAGCACCACGGCGACGAGGCTCACGACCAGCAGCGCGCCGCTGATCGCCGCGAGGCGCGCGCTCGGCGGCTCGGCGTGAACGTCTTCGTCGGGCACGCCGGCGAGGAAGTAATCGCGATGGCGCACGGTCTGCACGAACACGAACACGCCATACAGCACGAGCGACGAAGCGCCCGCGAACGCCAGTTGCGACGGCGACAGGACCGGACCCGCGCTCGTGGTCGTGAAGTTCGGCATGACGAGCGTCAGCACCGACAGCGACGCGAGCACCGCGAGCGCGGCCGCCGCGCCGCGGCTCTGGAAGTCCTGTTCGAGATGGCGAATGCCGCCCACCAGCAGACACAGTCCGACGATCCCGTTGCAGACGATCATCACGGCCGCGAACACGGTGTCGCGCGCAAGTCCTGCTTTTTCGGGACCGGACGTGAGCATGACCGAGACGATCAGCGCGACTTCGATCACGGTGACGGCAACGGCGAGCACGAGCGTGCCGAACGGTTCGCCGACGCGATGCGCGACCACTTCCGCATGGTGCACGGCGGCGAACACCGCCGCGCACAGCGCCACGCCGACCAGCGAGAGCAGCAGCGCATTGCCGGGAAGCGCATAGGCGGCGCCGAGCACGATCCAGCCGACGAATGGCACGACAACGGTCCAGCGCGGTAAAACGGTCGTGGGTGAGGTCATTCGGGCTTCCTTTTGACGCGGGTGGATGACGGGGCGAAGCGGCATCGCCGGATTTTCACTGTGCTCGGCAAAGCTGAAGCAATATCTTAATAAAGCGCTTCAAGCCATTAAATTATAAGGGATCGTGTTGCCTGGGCCGAGCATGGTCGCACGGCTGAGCGCGCAATGGAGCGGACGCGGCGCAGCCATGGACGCAGGGTGCCGCCCAGTGGGAAATCATTGTGCCGTGGAAGGACTGCTCGTGCGTTACAGCATGCGCCGGGCGTTGCAAACAGGATGGCGGACGCACCGTCGAAGCGCACCGCTGGACTCGAAAACGGCTGGAACGGGCGGGGCGGATATTAACCTTAGCCGGCAAGGCTGCCGCGAACGGCGTGCCGGGCCCGCGACAAACAGCAGGCCGGCGTCGATGCGGTTCGGACATCGGCGCCGGCGTGTTTGTCTACCTCTACGGCGACTTCTCTTACTGGCCGATTGCGCGGATCGTCAGCGCGTTGCGCACCGACGTCACGCCTGCCACGCTCTTCGCGGCCGTCGTCGCGAGATCGACCTGCGCTGCCTCGGGCACCGAGCCGGCCAGCGTGATGTCGCCACCGCGTGCGCGCACGGTGATGTTGCTGACCGTCAGGCCCTTGGTGTGCGCGAGCGCCGCACGGATCTTGCGCTGCATCGCGCGGTTAGCCTGGCGGGTCTGCTTGGCGGTCGGCGCCGAGGCCGCTGCTGCCGCGGGTGCTGCCGCCGAGGCCGCTGCGTCGTTGTTTTGCGCGTATGCATTGAGGGAGGCCAGAACGACCAGCGCGCCGCCGATCACCTTCATTGCCGGAAATGCTTTCATGCGAGTTCTCCTGTTGTCGTAGGTACATCGTTCCCGAATGGGGACACCGGTCACACCAATGGGTACAGCGGGATTCGATCCGGATGGAACGGGTACGGCCGCCGCGCAAATGCTTTGAGCCGGATGGCCGGGCTGGGCAGCCCGCGCGGCGCACGGGCCCGAACAGGCTGGATGCCAGCCCGAAGGCACACAATACAACAATTAGTGCCATGTTGACCTCGTGCGGCCCCGATGGGCCGAGAAAATGAGGCTTTGACACAACGGATCGGCCGGGCGGCGCGCCGCCATGGCGGCGGGGCGTTGGACCTGCGGGCGGTTTTCCCCCATGCTGCAAGCTCCTCGCGACACGTTTCAGGACGACGGCATCCATGCGAACCGCGCCTCTTCCGATCCGGCCGCTGCGCCGCGACGATCTGCCCGTCGACACGGTCGAACTCGCGCGCTTCATGGTCGGCAAATATCTCGTGCACGACCTGCCCGAGGGGCGTATGAGCGGCCGCATCGTCGAGACCGAGGCGTACCCGCTCGGCGATTCGACGAGTCATGCGTTTATCGGCCGCCGTCCGTACAACGGTTCGATGTTTCTCGCGCGCGGCCATGCGTATGTGCGGCTGACCTATGGTGTCTCCTACATGCTCAACATGTCCGCCGAGGCCGAGGAGGTCGGCGCTGGCATCTTGCTGCGCGCGATCGAGCCGCTCGAAGGACTCCCGCTGATGGAAGCGCGCCGCCCCGGCGTGCCGCTGCGCGATCTCGCGCGCGGACCCGGCCGGCTGACGACGGCACTCGGCATCGGCCAGGCGTTCGACGGCCGCGATCTCTGCACGGGGCGAGGGTTGTGGATCGGTGTGATGGAGAGCGGCGACGCGCCGATCGGCGTGACGACGCGCATCGGACTGTCGCGCGAGATGCATCGGCCGCTGCGGTTTTTCGAACCGGGCAGCGCGTTCGTTAGCGGTCCGCGCAAGTTGCTGTTGATCCCGCATTCGGGCGCATGAAATTACCGGACGCGCGGGCACCGGTTCCGGCCGATCAGGCGGCGCGCGCCGGCAAAACTTCCTCAGATCAGACGTATTGCGGAAACATCAGACGCAAACACCCGGTTTCCAGTCATTATTGCTACGCGGCTCATGTTCTCGCACAGGTTCCAGTCAATTCGAAATCATTGTTGCGACGAAAACAATTATCTATCTCGAAATTAAGGGTTTTCCCTCGAAAGCGTGATGACTAGACTGAAGTCAATCGCTTCCACGACAGCGTGGCGAGGCGAGGCAGACAAAACCAGATTGGAGGTAGGTCATCATGAAATCGCTCTTCAAGGCAGTTGCCATTGCAGCCTTTCTCGCCGCACCGGTCGTTTCGTTCGCTCAATCGGGCGACCAGCCCGTCACCCGCGCGCAAGTGCGCAGCGAACTGATCCAGCTGGAACACGCGGGCTATAACCCGGTGACGTCGAACGACTCGAACTATCCCCAAGACGTGCAAGCCGCCGAACAGCGCGTGCAAGCGCAAAACCCGGCTCTCGCGCAGACGCAGACCCAGCCGGTCGCCGATACGAGCGGCTATGGCGCGCCGGCGAGCGGTTCGTCGCAGTCGGGCGCCGCGCTTCAGACGACGGGTGGCCCGCACGGCATCTATTTCGGTAACTGATTGGGCAACTCATGGATTGGATGCGTGGCGGCGGTGCGCGCACGGGGCCGGCGAACATGGCCTGTGTCCTCGCGAATGATCCCTGCCGGAGTGTGTGCGACTCGTTTTTGAGCGCTGCGCCTCAAGCCTGGTCGTTGCCGTAGACCCGGCCCAAAGCCGGCGCTCCGTCGAGCGGACAGCACGACGCGTGCGCATCGCGACCCGCGCGGCGCACACAGTCTCGACCACGAAGTGTTCCAGTCCAGCGCAACGCACGTACGAGCTACCCGGCGTGCCGTTCGTGCGTTGTGTTCCTGTTTGAAGGAACCTCCGCTGCCGCAAGGTAGCTTGGCCCAGGCTTTTCGAGGTTTGGGCTTTTTTTGCGTTCGCGCCGAGGTTCGCTTCGGTGCCTGACTTCGTTATGACCTCAAGGCCGTTCGCCGTGAATATAGAACTCGAGTTGCTGAATCGTGAACTGCTGTTCCGCGATGATGTTCTTCACGAGGTCGCCGATCGACACCATGCCGATGAGGCGTTCGTTCTCGATCACCGGCAGATGGCGCATGCGCCGCTCGGTCATCAGCGCCATGCATTCCTCGGTCGTCTGGCTGGGGCGCACGAAGCGCACCGCCTTGCTCATGATGTCGCGCACCGGCGTCTCCTTCGACGAGCGATCCATCAGCACCACCTTGCGCGCATAGTCGCGCTCCGTGACGATGCCGGCGATGCTGTCGCCGTCCGTCACCACCAGCGCGCCGATGCCCTTTTCGGCCATCAGCCGGACCGCCTCGTAGACAGAATCGTCGGCGCCGATCGTATAGACGCCGGTGTTGTTCGGTTTCGTTTTAAGAAGTTGTGCAACGCTTGTCATGGAGCGGCTCCGTTTCGCAATGCAGCACGCCGAACTGGCGCGCCGTCGTGAGGGACAGGCCATTCCAGTATAGGCCCGACGCACCGCGGCGGTACACCGGGAATACGTGTGGCGGGTCACACGATGCACGGCGGACCGGCGCGGCAAGCGCGTGCGCGGATGCAGGCGTGCGCGTCCCGCTGGCGGTCTCGCTGCCTCTTCTGCGGGCGCGCCGCCGTGCCGCCGCGCGATGCCGCTTCGGGTCGCGTCCCGCGGTTGCGAAGGGGCATCCGCGTATGTCATGCGGATTAGCGGTAAACTCGCAGTCCACACCTTATCCCCGGCTCGTTCGGGTTCATGTCAGCACCACTGTTTAACGCCATGCTCACGTCTCACGATCCATCGCCCGCAGCGGACGGCGTCATCACCAGCGAATGCGTCGTTCTCGACGCCACCGCCACGCTTCCCACGCGCTACGGCACGTTCACTTCCTATGTGTTTCGCGTGGTCGACAGCGGCGCCGAACATCTCGCGCTCGTGATGGGCGATGTCGCCAACAAGTCGTCCGTGTTGACGCGCCTGCATTCGGAATGTCTCACCGGCGACGTGCTCGGCTCCTATCGCTGCGACTGCGGCGAGCAACTCGACCTCGCGCTGCGCTATATCGCGGCTGAAGGCTGCGGCGTGCTGCTCTATCTGCGCGGACATGAAGGGCGCGGCATCGGCCTGTCGAACAAGATTCGCGCGTATGCGCTGCAGGAGCAGGGACGCGATACGGTCGAAGCCAACCTCGATCTCGGCCTGCCCGACGATTCACGCGAATACGATTCGGCCGCGGGCATTCTGCGCACGCTCAAGGTCACGTCGGTGCGGCTCATGAGCAACAATCCGGAGAAGTTCCACACGCTGTCGAAGCATGGCATTCCGGTGTGCGAGCGTGTTGCGCTGGCGATTCCGATGCGCGAGGAGAACGAGCGTTATATTCGTACGAAGCAGGTTAAGTTTGGGCATTACTTCGAGGAGAACGAGTAGTTTAGGGTTGCATAGCGATGGCCCGCTTTGATTTACCTGCGCCGGGGAGCGACAACCTTTCACGCATCGCCACGACACCATCCACCCGGAAGGGTGATCTGCCAGCCAGGCAGTTTGCGCGTATGGCAGTCGATCGCCAGGGCCAGCGTCGCTCAACCGTCACGGCTATTTACATAGGAGCAGAGGAGTACGGGCTTTGTCCGCATTGGTATGCTTCTGTCTCGGCCCGACTTCGGGTGTAACGGTTGTCGGAACTCCAGTACATATGCGTCGTCACCGACAGCCGCCATTCGATCTTTGAACGATCGGCAAGGCTCAATCCATCACTTTGAAAATGAATATGGCCTGTCAGTATCGCTGACGGCATCTGCGTGACCGCATTGAGCGGAAACGCCGTCTCCAGGATGGTTCGGGAGACTAACAGCAGAATTGACTTCCTAACAGTATGGAATAATGCCGTGGCAGGCAGGAATCAGGGAGGCCTTCGATCCTGGAGCCAGGCGTCAAACCCGGCATAGACCTGCGGGCAGAATAAAGATGCCTTCGTCCCCGCCGGGCGCCAGGCCGGAATGAAGCTAAGCGCAATGGCGAACATCCGCCTCCGTCTCTAACAGAACGAGGAGTGACGCATGCCCGATTCAACCGACGCAAAGCGCACCAAAGCGGCCACGCCCGCCGCCGACCCAGGCACACTCGCGACACAGGAAGATCCGTCCATGCTGTTTGCGGGGCGCGGCGCATCCGCCAGGCGCGTCGAGGCGGGCAAGGCGGCGCGCAGCAAGGTGCCGCGCGAGAAGCTTGCGGAATGCAAGGTGACGGATCGCGATCCCATCGCGCTGCTCGACGCGTCCAACGCCGGCCGCGTGACCGAGCTGATACCGATCCGCTACGGGCGGATGGTCGCGAATCCGTTCGCGTTCTATCGCGGTGCCGCGCCGTTGATGGCGCACGATCTGTCGAAGCTGCCGCATTCGGATGTGATCGTGCAATTGGGCGGCGACGCGCATCTCGCCAACTTCGGCTTGTTTGCCAGCCCGGAGCGGCGCATTCTCTTCGGCCCCAACGACTTCGACGAAACGCTGCCGGGTCCGTTCGACTGGGACGTGCGCCGGCTGGCCACCTCATTCGTGATTGCCGCACGCGAACGCGGTTTCGCGCAGCGTGACCAGCGCGGTGTGGTGCGCCGGCTATGCGAGACCTTCCGGCAGCAGATCGCCGAATTCAGCCGGATGGACACGCTCGATATCTGGTATGCCCAGTTCAACTCGGACAACATGCTGGCCATTGCCGATTCGGCGCAGGAGCGGCAGAAAGAGCAGGCCGTTATCGACAAGGCGAAGCAGCAGTCATCGCGTTCCGTGGTGAATCATGCAACCGAGCTCGTGAACGGCAAGCTGCGCATCAAGGATCAGCCGCCGCTCGTGTATCACGTGCCGTTTGAAAGCCCGCACGAGAACAAGCAGTACGACGCGATGGTGCGGCGCTTCTTCGCCGACTACCGGTTGACGCTTCCCGACGACCGCCGCACGCTGTTCGATCGCTATGAACTGGTGGATGTCGCGATTCGAGTGGTCGGCATCGGGTCCGTGGGAACGCGTTGCTACGAAGCGCTATTCATGGCCGATGGACAATGCCCGCTGTTCCTGCAACTCAAGGAAGCGCGGGCTTCCGTGCTGGAGGGCTATCTGCCGCCGAGCCGTTATCCCAATCACGGTCAGCGCGTGGTGAACGGGCAGCGCCTGCTGCAGTCGGCCAGCGACATCTTTCTTGGCTGGTCGAAGATGCGTCACACAGGCAACGACTTCTACGTGCGGCAATTGCGCGACATGAAGGGCGCATTCGACTTTACGACTTTCGATGTCGAAGATCTCGGCGAGTATGCGGTGTCCTGCGCTCACGCGCTGGCGCATTCGATGGCGAAAGCGGGGGACCCTGCGTTGCTCAGCGGATATGTCGGCAAGTCGGATGCATTCGACGAAGCGATCGTGCAATTCGCGCTCGCTTACGCGGACCAGAATGAAGCTGACTGGACGGTTTTGAAATCGGCCGTCAAGGCGGGACGCATTCAGGTCATTCGGGAATGAACGGATCATCCCCGGCGCTGTCGTTTGCTCCATCGGCCAACGACAGCGCAGAAGATTACGCGAGACGGTAGACCTTCGACACCGTGCCCCGGAACAGGGCTTCCCGATCCTGCGCACTCGCCTGCGCGGTCAGGCGTTTAAATGCATTCCAGCCGTTGCTATAAGGATACGAGCCTTTATCGACGGGGAAATTGCTTTCGAACATGCACCGGTCCACGCCGAAAGCCTCGATGCACGTATGCATCCACGGTTTCCACGTTTCGGCGAGTTGACTCGACGAAGGCGGCCGCTCGCCTTTCTCGAAGTCAAACCCGTTGATGCGCATGCCGAGGCCACCGAGCTTCACATACACGTTGGGCAACTGCGCTAGTTCGCGCATCGAACGCGACCATGCCTCGAACACTTCCTTGTGTTTGTCCGCGTAGCTGGCGATTCTCACGACACCGCCGCAATGGTTGATGATGAACGGAATGTCGGGATAAGCCTTCGCCAGATCGAATAGTTCGGGTAACTGAGGAAAGAAGAGCCACGCATCGCAGGAAAGACCCAGTGCCCCGAGTTGCGCCACGCCCGCACGATAGGCCGGATCGAGCAGCAGTCCGCGCGGCGAGGCCGACAACGGATTCACGAGCGTCGCGTCCGCATCCCACGTCGCGAGGTGCCGCACGCCCCGCAAGCGGCCGTCGCCGGCCTGACGCTCCGCTTCGAGAACCTCGCGCACCGCCGCGCCGCGGCGCAGGTCCGCATAGCCCACGATACCTTTTGCGACCTGCGGTTTGCTCTTCTGCAACGGTGACGTTACCTGAGCCACGTATTCGATTTCTCCAACCGGGCGCAACGGTTCCGGGCCCGATTGCCGATAACGCGTGAGTGCCTGCATGTACACCGACGCGGTGATGTTGTGGCCCGATCTCGCGTCCTCGAGATAGTCGTCGAGCAGGTACGTCCATCCCGGCCGCTCGTAGAAGTGATGATGCGCGTCGATGATCGGCAGGTCCGGTTCGAGCGCGGCTTCGGTGCCCGAGGCGAGCCATGCCGCGCGAACGGGAAGGTAGTTGCTGGTCGTGTTCATGCCGTGCGTTTCCTCTTTTGCGAATCCGTGCCGCGCGGTGACGGCGGGGATCATGATCGATGCGGCCGCCATCCCGAGGAGCCGGCGCCGTCGTGGCGAACGAAGCTGGGTCATCTTCATTTTTCCGTGCTGAAGGCATACAGCGAGAGGGTCAGCAAGGTCGTGACGAGCAGCACGATCGACAGACCGATCATGCCGGCCGTGAACGTACCGAAGCTGTCCTTGAGATAACCCACGAGATACGGTCCCGCAAACCCGCCCAGCGCGCCGATCGAATTGATCAGCGCAAGGCCGCCGGCGGCCGCCTGCCCCGAAAGGAACCTGGCCGGCAACGTATAGAAAATCGTGCGGCCCGCGATCGTGCCGATGAGCGCCAGCGTGATACCCGTCATGGCGGGCACCAGGTGATGGAAGTGGGTCGATACGCCGAGCGCCACGGCCCCGATCAGAAGACCCACCGCCAGATTCGCGACGGGGCCGCCGCGGCGGTCGACGCGCCTCGCCCACCAGAGCAGCGCAATGGTGGCAAAGAAGTACGGTATCGCCGAAACCCAGCCGGTCTGCGTCACGCTCATGCCGTGCGCCTTGAGCATCTGCGGCAGCCAGATGCCGATGCCGTAGGAGCCCATCGTGAAGCCGAACGAGATCATCGCGAGAATGTACGTGCGCACATCCTTCAACGCGGCGGAGAAATCCTTCTTCTTCTGGCTGGCCGAGCCCTCGCGGTCGAAGGCGCTCTGCAGCGCCTGCCGTTCTTCCGGCGACAGCCACGCGGCATCGGCCGGCCTGTTCACGAGCATCTTCAGCACGAGGAAGCCGAGTAGGCATGCGGGCAGTCCTTGCGCAATGAACATCCATCTCCAGCCAGCGAGCCCGAGGAAGCCGTCCATATTGAGCAGCCAGGCGGAGAGAGGCGCACCGACGAACGATGAAAGCGGCGTGGAGACGGTGAACCACGCGAGCACACGCGTGCGATAACTCGCGGGAAACCAGATGGCCAGAAAGAAGATAACGCCGGGGAAAAAGCCGGCTTCGCCGATACCCAGCAGGAGCCGGACTGCGTAAAAGCTCTTCGGCCCCACCGCAAGCGCCGTGGCCGCCGCAAAAAAGCCCCACGTAATCATGATGCGCGCCAGCCAGCGCCGCGCGCCGAAGCGATACAGCGCGAGATTGCTTGGCACTTCGAAGATACAGTAGCCCGCGAACATGATGCCGGCACCCCAGCCGAACTGCGTGGCGCTCAGGCCGAGGTCGTGGTTCATGGTCAGCGCGGCGAAGCCCACGCTGGTGCGATCCAGGTAATTGAAGAAATAGGCGAGCGCGAGAAGCGGGATAAAGCGCCACGCGGCCTTTTTCACGGCCTGCTGCTCGAGCGCGGAATCGGCAAGGCTGTCGGCCGCTATAGTCGAGGAAAGGGATGTCATCTATCGTCTCCTGTCGAATCACTGGCCGAGTCGAGCCATGCCGCTTACGCGCGGCACCGTGATTCTCCGTGTGCTGTTCGGGTATCAGGCGCTGGCGGCTTCGTTCGCCGATGGCCTCGTCGTATCGCCGGGCTGCGGGTCCTGACACCTGACGACGCCCGCTTCGGTCAACTGTCTGAGATCTTCCGGCGTGTAGCCGAGCTGCATGAGAAGCGCCCGCGTGTCCTGACCGAGTGAAGGCGGCGCGGCACGCAGTTGCAACCGGTCCCCGCCGAGCGTCAAAGGCAGCAGCGCGGTTTTCGTGGCGACGGCCTGGCCGGCACCGCTGGCGTCGGCCGGCAACGTCACGTCGGCGAGCCCGCCCGTGGCGAGCAGGTGAGGGTCGTCGAACAGATCCTGAGGCTTCGTAATCGGCGCATACGGCAACCCGTTGCGTTCGAAGATCGCGCTGATCTCGGCCGCGGTGAAGGCTTCCATATGCTTGCGAAGCTGCGGCATCAACCAGTCGCGCGCCTGCACCCGTTGATTGTTGGTCGCGATGCGCGCGTCCGCCTTCAGGTCCGCGAGGCCGAACGCGTCGCAGAAGATCGCCCATTGCGTGTCGGACACGACCGCGAGAAAGATCTGTTCGCCGTCCCTGACCGAAAACACGTCGTAGATGCCCCATGCGGAGATGCGGCTCGGCATCGGCGCGGCGGCTTTTCCGGTCACGGCGAACTGCATCATGTGCTGTGCGACGAGAAACACGTTGTTCTCGAATAGTGCGCTTTGAACTTCCTGGCCCAGCCCGGTGCGCTCGCGTTGAGCGAGCGCCGCCATCGCGCCGATCGCGCCGAACATGCCGCCCATGATGTCGTTGACGCTCGTGCCGGCCCGCAACGGACGGTCTTCCGGTCCTGTCATGTAGGCGAGGCCGCCCATCATCTGCACGACCTCGTCGAGCGCGGTACGGTGATCGTACGGACCGGGCAGGAATCCCTTGTGCGATACGTAGACGAGACGCGGATTGAGCCGCGAAAGCGCGGCATAGCCGAGGCCGAGCTTGTCCATCGTGCCGCTTTTGAAGTTCTCGCTGAACACGTCAGCACCGCCAAGCAGCTTGTGCAGAATTTCGAGCCCGCGTGCATCTTTCACGTCGACGGCGATGCTCTTCTTGTTCCGGTTGAAGGTACCGAAGAAACCGGCTCCGGAGCCGCGCAGTACGCGCGTACTGTCGCCCGCTATCGGTTCGACCTTGATGACTTCCGCGCCCAGGTCGGCGAGTACCATGCCGCACGTCGGTCCCATCACCATATGCGTCATCTCGACGACGCGTACGCCGCTATACGGCAGCGCCTGATTCGCTTGCACCTCGCTCATTGCGCCACTCCCAGCAGGCAGCCTTCCGGTTGCGGCGCGCTCGGTACGCGCCCGTCTGAATAGGTAAAACCTTTTGGCAGCCCGGCGTCCTGCACGTGCCCGTACAACGCTTCTCCCGGTAACGCTTCGGCCAGAATCGCGCGCGCGGCGACGAGTTGGTCGATGTCGACGCCCGTGTCGTAGCCCATGGCTTCCAGCAGGAACGCCAGGTCTTCCGTGACGATGTTGCCGGTGGCGCCCGGTGCATACGGGCAGCCGCCAAGGCCGGCCTGACTCGAATCGATCGTCGTCACGCCGACATCGAGCGCGGCAACCACATTGGCCAGTCCCTGGCCGCGCGTGTTGTGGAAGTGCGCGCCGCCCGCCTTGCCGCCGAATTCGGATTGCAGCCGGCGGAACAGACGGCGAACCTGCGCCGGGTTGGCGTAGCCGCTGGTGTCGGACAGGCCGATCTCGTCCACGCCGCATTCGGCCATCGCGGCGCACATGCGCATCGTCTCGTCGTCGGTGACCGTGCCGGCGATCGTGCAGCCGAATGCGACCGACACCCCCGCTTCGATCTGCACGCCGGGAAACCGCTCGTTACGCAATGCAACGATGCTGCGGACCTCTTCGATCATCTGCGCCGTCGTCTTGCGGATATTGGCCATCGAATGCTCGTTGGTCACCGAGACGGGCAGCGTCACCTTGTGCACGCCGGCTTCGAAGGCGCTCTGGGCGCCGCGCAGATTCGGCGCGAGGACCGCGACGTGCAAGCCCGGAATCGACAGCGCATGCGCCACGACCTCGCGGATGTCGGCCATTTGCGGCAGCAGCTTCGGCGGCACGAACGAGCCCACCTCGATCTCCTTGAGTCCGCCGGCGGCCAGCGCGGAGATCCAGCGCAGCTTGGCCGCTGTCGGCATGACGCTTTTGATGCTTTGCAGGCCATCGCGCGGCCCGACTTCGCTGATCAACACCTTGGGGTTGGACGTACTCATCACTGGCTCCTAAGTTCTTACTAAGTTCTATTAGATAGACCTATGTTCTGTTTGAAAGAACTATAGGCGTGCATAGGAGGCCGGTTAAGAGGGGTAAACCCCAGAATTTCTAAAATAATAGAACTTGAGTTCTGTTGAGTAGAACTGTAAAGTCGGGGTGACGATCAAGGAGGAGAACACATGTCTAACAATGCGCTTGCGCCGACGGAGCCGTCGGCCGATGCGTCGGAAACGTCGAGTGGCGTTGCGGTCCTGGATCGCGCATTCGCGATTCTCAACGCCTTTGGACCGACCGATGACCGCCTGACGCTCACCGAACTTTCGCGCCGAACCGGCTTGTACAAGAGCACGGTTTTGCGGCTGCTCGGGGCTTTGGAGCATGGCGGATTCATCCGGAAGCTGAATGACGGGCAGTACGCGATCGGCCATCAGCCGTTGCGTCTCGCCACGCTGTATCAGCGGTCATTTCAGGTCGGTCCGGTGGTCGAGCCGATACTTCAGCAGTTGAGTCGGGAGCAGGGCGAGACGGCCTCTTTTTACGTGCGGCAGGGCGATCAGCGGCTGGTGCTCTACCGGGTGGAGCCGTCGAGAAGTGTCCGGGTCGCGATACGCGTCGGCGAGGAGTTTGCGATCGACAGGGGCGCCTCCGGCAAGGTGCTGCTCGCGTTCACCGAATTATTGGACCCGCGCTGGGATGAGGTGCGCGAACGGCTTTGGGCCGTCTCGTACGGCGAACGCGATCCTGAAACGGCCTCGGCCTCGGTGCCGGTGTTCGATTCGACGGGGCAACTGGTGGGGGCGCTGACGTTATCCGGACCTAAAGGCCGATTCGATGTCCCGGCCGTCATGAACGTTGCGTTGGTGGCTTTGCTCGACAGTGCGAAGCGAGCGACAACGGCTCTCGGCGGCAGGGGTGCGCGATACGATGCGAGCATCGCCAGGTTTGCTCATGAGGACGCTGTCGACGGCATGAGACGACGAGATGCGGATGCCGGTGGTTAGCTGCGGTTGAACTGCCGATGGGCTGTGTGGCGGGGGCTATCGTTGCAGGACTGTTATGCCCTGAGCCAGCCTATCAAGTTCGAAAGCATCGAGGTGTCTTTCACGCCTTCGCAATAGACCTGCCCGTACGGATACTTTGAAGTCGGTGGATGGGTGATTTCCGTCACTTTATAGCCGCGTGCTTCCAGAGCAGCGCGAGCCTGTGCCCGGTAACTTCCGTCACCGTTGTAAAAGATGACTTTCCCTGACTTGTTCAGCAGCGTGTCCGCGCCTTCAATCCAGCCGTCGATCTCGGTCTGGCTGAATCGATCGCGGGGGCCGCGATTGAGGTACTCGAAAGCCACGGTGTCGAATCGACCCTTGCCATGTTCGTATAGCTCGCTGTTTTTATAGTCGGCAAAGTCGAGGGTCAGGTTGGCACCCGCGTCAGGGCTGATATCCACGGTGAAGTCGTTGTGATGGTCGCTCCGGTTTGTGCATGTTGTGCCCTGCATCGTGCCCATTGTGACTTGCTGCGGAGTCGTGCCGCAGCCAATGACGAGGTTCTTTGTTCGTTCATGACGAATCACAAGGTATTCGCGGATATTGAGCGGTGGTGGCGGGCTCCGCTTTCGCTCTGAACTTAGATTGGACAGGGCTGCCAGATCCCCAACGGCACTGGGGTGGGTCGGCGATCGCGGTTGCTGGAGGCGGCGAGATTCGGCTGGCTGGGTACCGCGTGCGTGCTCAGTGGGATTGAGAGGCGGCGACGCAGAGGTGGAACGATTGATCGATGGCATGGGCGATTCTCAGGGTTGCGGCGTATGCGATCGGTTATCGGCAAATAGCGTGGGAAACAGGGCCGTTGAAAGAAACGGCGAAATGGCGATGCAGCAAAGCAGGTTGGATCGCAGGTCAGTTGCCCCTCATGCGCCACGGCGTGATCTGATCATAATCAGCCAGCGTGCCGGTATGGGATCGCTTCGCGAAGCGATTGCGCAGATAGCGAAGGGTCGCCGCCAAAGCGGCACAGCAGGCCGGCCCGGCGATACAGCAGCATGCCGACGTTTCATGCTTCGGCAGCGGACCCACCCGGTGAGTCGTTCTCAGGCGACGAGCAACCGGGCAGCAAGCGCCGTTGCGGCTGGAACCGCCAGTTTCAACCCGAAGGCAGTCAAGGTACTGCCGGAAAGGAACTCGACGCGCCGACGCTGTTTCGCGTAGAAATTCGCCACTGACTTGACCGTGGCAACCAGTACGATATTGCAGCGGGTCAACACGCTGACGCAGGCCACGCCAACGACCAGAGCCACCGCCACGGAGAGCGGCGGTTTGACGGAAAGAGCCGTGAGAAACAGGGACGAAAAAAAGATGATGGCCTGTGCATTGAGCATGCCGGCAGTGAGGCCGATCCGGTAGGCATGCGAGGCGCTCAAGGCGACTGCACGCCTTTGTGCATCGGACGAGGGAGACGGTGTCCGGTTGCTCAGCATGAACCGCAATCCGCCCTGGATAAACCAGAGTCCGCCGAGCAGACTGATGCCTTTCACAAGGAAAATGCTCTGGCCTAAAAGGGTCGCGAGGCCGGCGGTGGCTGCTACCGCAAACAGGGTGTCGGCCGTCGCCAAACCCAGTGCGATGAACAAGCCAGAACGCTGACCATGATTCATGGCATTGCTAACTGTCAGGACGAAAGAGGCGCCGGGCGTCAGGACATTGAGCGCGAAAACGCCGAGCATGGCGAAGAAAGTCGTCAATTTCGTTTCCTTTGGCAGCTCACGTGCCGGGCAGGACGTGTCATGCCATTCGGCATGCATGCGGTTGGGTTGACAGGCGAACATACGTGTCGATCCGTTGCCGACAGGACACGACAACGTCAATGCCTTTCCTCGGTGTTCTTTTCTGGCTACTGACTACGACGGGCGAGGTGCGCCCTGTCGGGTAATCGGCAATGACTTGGGAGGCCCCGTGCCCGACGTCGGCGGAATATCGTGGTTCGATTCGCTGAGGATCGTGTCGTGCGCTTACCCGTTGCTACACAGTTCGGAGCTGGCGGTGCCGATACGTTCGTCGATTTCGCCTATCGCCGCGCGGATCCGCTTCACCCGTAAGGTCTGTGCGGGGATGAGTTCTACGGTTTGCATCGCCTCGACACGATTACGCCAATATGAAAGCGAAAGCGGAATAGAGTCCAAAACCGACAGTCGAAAAATGACATGTTCGAGATGTCGAATGTCCTGTTCGATCTGCTGGCAATTCATTATTTCCCCGATCCATACGAAACTGCCCGGCCTTCAATGGGCCGTTTGCCGTGTTGTTTTCGGTCTTCCCGCTTTCCCCGAGGTCCCTCGCGCTTGTTCTGTTTCTCAATGGGTAGAACGGTACCGGACGGGCGGGTTCCGAGTAAATACTGCATATGCAGTATTTACCCGGCAAAGTTGTCGGCGTGGCGCAGCGCAGCGCCTCGCATGAGGCCGCGGGATGGTGAGATGGCGAGACGCGCTCAGCCGGGCGGCGCGTCGATCAACGCACGGAGTTCCTGCGGATCGAGCGGTTTGTGCATGACGCGAAAGCCGCTCGACGACGTGGCATTGATGCCGTCTGTCGAGGTATCCCCGGTAATGATGATTGCCGGTATTGTGCGATCGATGGAATCGAATACGGCATGGATAATATCGGTGCCGCTGACGTGCCTCGTCAACCTGAAGTCGGTCACGAGCATTTCCAGCGCGTCGCGATGCGACTTTGCCGCCGCGACCGCGTGTTCCAGCGATTGTGCGGTGATCGCCGTGTGTCCCCACGCCCGCAGCAGGCTCTCCATGCTGCACAGCACATCGCGGTCGTCGTCGACGACCAGAATCGTCTTCTGCCGGCGCTCCCGGGCCGGCAGGCCGAGCCGTCCCTCTCCCCTGGCGCCGGGCGTCATGGCATGCGGCATCGACCGCAGCCGCACGGAGAATCGCGAGCCGCGCCCCGGCACGGAACGAACATGGACACGGGCTCCCAGCAGTGCCGCCGTACGCTGCACGATGGCGAGGCCGAGGCCCAGCCCTTGTTCCCGGTCGCGTGCCGCATTATCGACCTGATAGAACTCGCGGAAGATGTTCGATAGCTGATCGGGCTCGATGCCGATGCCGGTGTCGAATACCTGGATCTCCACATGGTCGCCGCGATGCCGGCTGGCAACCAGAATGCCTCCGCGGCGGGTGTAGCGCACGGCATTGGACAACAGGTTCGAGAGCATGTTGAGCAGCAGGACGGCATCCGTTTCCAGCCAGATCGAGGTCGGCCTGATTCTGAGCGTCAGGCCTTTGGCCGTCGCCGCCTGCAAAAACTGGTTCTCCAGCGCGTCCAGTTCATGCTGCAACTCGAAGCGGCGCGGTTCGACTTCGACGACGCCGGCGTCGAGCCGCGAAATATCCAGCAATACGTTCAGCAATTGAGACATGCCTTTCAGCGCGGTCCGAAGCCGTTCGGCAATGTCGTTGAGCGCTTCGCGCTCGACGGCCGGAGCCTCGGCCATCGCGCGCAGCGTCGCGATGTAGAGACCCAGCGCATGGGTCGGCTGGCGCAGGTCATGGCTGGCGGCAGCGAGGAATTGCGATTTGCTTCGATTGGCGAATTCGGCCCGCTCCTTTTCCTCGGTCAACTGCCGGATCAGGCCGATATTTTCGAAGCGCAAGCAGACGGTGTCCCGCACGGTGTGCTGCAGCGTTCGGCTGAAGGCGAGATTCACCCCCAGCAGAAACAGCGAAAGGAATCCCAGCACCGAGAACAGCGCGTTGCCGTACGCAAACGAGCGAATGGCAAACGGCAGGACAGTCAGCAGTGCAAACGTGACGTAGGTCGGCCACCAGGAGGACAGTGAGGCAACCGAACCGCCGGTCATGCCTGCCAGCACGATGCAGGTCAGTACTGTCACGATGGTGTTGTCCGGGGCGAAGAACAGAACGCCCATGGAACCCCACAGACAGCCGGACAGGGCGGCGAAGAAGGTGTAGCGCATCGCGCGGCTGTTCGCTGTTTCTACCGGGTGCCTGGCGGTCCGGCGATCTCTCCATATCATCACGAAACGAATGCTCGTCAACACGTAGATCGCGGCAGCCCAGGCAAGCAGATCGTGCCGAGGAACCTCGTGCCACAGCAGGAAGATCGTCAGGCTGACCACCGCGAGATTGCCGAAGAGAATCGGCGGCGACTGGCGATACAACGTATTGATCAGTTCCAGTCGCACGTCGGCGCTATGTTCTTGAGGTATCTTTCTTCTCGCCATCTTGAAGATGTTTTTATCTGAACTTGTGTGGAATCGGGCTTTTCGTAAAATACCGTCGGCCATGGGGGCAGTGTATCGGACACTTGTCCGGCATTGTCGTAAGAACGCGGGCTGTCAGTCGGCTCGAAAAACAGCGAAAGAAAAATGAAAAATATCGTACTGGCTGAAGATCACGCCATGATCCGCGACGGGATGAAATTGCTGTTGATGACCCAACCCAACTGGCGCGTTGTGGGAGAAACGGGAGACGGGGCGGCCGTGAGTCGACTCGTACGCGAGACGCGAGCGGATTTGTTGCTGCTCGATCTGGATTTACCCGGTTGCCGCGGCCTCGATCTGGCCCAGCAAATCAAGACCGAATCGCCGGGAACCGGAATCCTGGTCGTTACGGGCAACCAGAATGCGTCCGCGGTGCGATCCGCGCTGGCTGCCGGGGTGGACGGATACGTGCTCAAACACGAGGACAGCAGCGAACTGCTGCAGGCCATTTCCCTCGTCTTCTCCGGCACCCGCTACGTGAGCAAGGTACTCGCCCACGCGCTGGAAAGCACTGACCACGGCGCTGGGCAATCGATGACATCTCGCGAGAAGGAGATTCTCGTCCTGATCGCAAACGGATACTCCAGCCAGGACATCGCGAGAAAGCTGACGTTGAGCGTACTCACCGTGAGAAAACATCGGCAGAACCTGATGTCGAAGCTGGCGTTGCACAACGTGGCCGAACTGACGGCCTATGCGATCCGTGACGGTTTGGCCTCCGCGGTGCCGGAGGTTGTCCCGTCCGTTCGGACCGATTGCGGCACGACTTGACCTCCGGGGGCATGGTCTCGTGCCGCCGGCGCCACCTGTCGTGTCTGGAGACCGGCAAGGCTCAGCTGAGCCGGGAGAGGGTGATCCGGCTCGCGGGATACCTCGATATCCCGCTGCAGGATCGAAATACGCTGACGGGCACGACACGCCCGAACGGGTCACCGCCCAATGCAGATTCTCCCATGTCGACACGCTGAGACAATCCTTTGCGAGGCATGTCGGGATAACGCCGGCTGAGTATCGGAAACGCCTGGTGTACATGGCTCGAATCGATGCCTGATCGGCACGCCACATGCGATGGCAGGAAACGACGGTCGCCTGGCAGAAATGCCTTGCATTCGACTATTGAGGGAGCAGTGCGATATCGCAATACTTGAACCCGATAAAGCGGGCTCGTACCCGCGAGTCATGTTACCTACCTCAAAAGGAGTCATCCTATGGCCACCACCATTGCCGGAATCCGGATTCCCGACAGCGCGATGGCACGCGCGGCGACCGAATTTGTTCGCGACACCGAATCGGACCTGCTCTATAACCATTCGCGGCGCGTGTTTCTTTTTGGTGCCCTTACCGGAGAGAGAAAGCAGTTCAAATACGATGCGGAATTGCTCTATATCGGCGCGATGTTTCATGACATCGGTCTGGTCGATGCCTATAGCAGCAAGGCAGACCGCTTCGAAGTCGATGGGGCGAATGCGGCGCGAGATTTCCTCAGGCAGTACAACGTGAGCGAGTACGACATCGAGCAGGTATGGCTGTCGATCGCATTGCATACGACGCCCGGCGTGCCGGAGCATCTGAAGCCGGTAGTCTCGCTGGTGACGGCGGGTGTCGAGATGGACGTACTTGGGCTTGCGTACGGCGAGTTCAGCGAGGAGCAGCGGGTGCAGGTGGTGGAGGCTCATCCGCGCGAAAAGGACTTCAAGAACGGCATCATCGATGCGTTTGCTCATGGCACGAAGAAGAAACCCGAGACGACATTCGGTAACGTCAAGGCCGATGTGCTCGATCTTCGCGACCCCACGTACAGGCGACTGAACTTTTGCAAGATCATTTTGACGTCGGCGTGGGACGATTCGAACGGGCATGTGCACGACACGCACTGCGCTTGCGGCGGCGCTGCTTCTGCAACGGTGTAATAGCGGCAGCAGTCGGGAAAGTGCTGATCGCCGTCAGGGAGCAGACCTCATTCGTGCCGACTGCCGGCGAAACGCCCGCACGACTTCCAGAAACGCCGTCAGCGCGGGCGCCGTATCGCCTTTCCGGTACAGGCAGTTCAGTTCGATATGGCGAAGACGTCGCGAACGCAATGGCCGATAAGCGAGGCCCGGTAGTTTGAGATTTGCCGCAGAGGCCGTTGTAATACAGACGCCGAAACGGCTCGCGGCAAGACTCATCGCGGTAATGACATCCTCGACTTCCTGCTCCACGACGAGCGCGATGCGTTCTTCGGCAAATGCGTCGGTGACTTCCTGCGCGAGACCGCGAAGCGCCGCATTGGGATAGAGAATCATGGGCTGGTTGTCCAGATCACCGAGCGATAGGGTGTTCTTGCGAGCGAGTGGATGCTGCTCGTGCAGGGCGACGATAAATTGTTCCTTCAGCACCGTCTCTACGACAATGTCGTCTTCAGCGGGCACGTAGCGATTAAATCCGACGCTGATGCGGCGCTCGCGTAACGCCTCGATTTGGCCGGCCTTCGACAGGTTGTGCAAGCCGATTTTCACGCCCGGCCGATCTGTATGAAATCTTGCCAGCAGCTGAGGTATCGCATGTAGTACCCCTGACGTAAAGATGCCGACATCGAGCCTGCCCAACATGCCTTGGCCTGCCAGTTGGGTATGTTCCGTGGCGCGCCGCGTGAGCGTCAGGATATTGGGTACTTCCGCGAGCAATGTTCTGCCCGCTTCCGTCAGTTCCGCTCCCTTGGGGGTGCGAACGAATAGCGCCGCGCCCAATTCGTCTTCCAGAGCCCTGATATGCCGGGTCAACGGCGGCTGGGCCATATGCAGGCGTTGCGCGGCACGCCCGAAGTGCTGTTCTTCAGCGACAGCCAGGAAGTAACGCATCTGTTTCAGTTCCATGGACCACGGGTCTCCTTCATACCGAAACCGTATCGTAACGGCAAAAAACGGTATTGGACTGTATCCGGGCGGCCTCGGCAAGATGACGTACATCGCGGTGCCGTTCGTGCTCGCCGCTCAATCAGGATGGATTCTCTATGCCTATCGTGCACATTTCCCTCGTTGCCGGTCGCAGTGACGATGCCGTCAAGGCCTGTGTCAAGGCCGTTGCGATTGCCGTTCACGAGAGTATCGGCGCACCGCTCGACAGTATCCGCGTCTATGCCACTCAGGTGCCGTCCGCTCACTGGGCCGTAGGCGCTCAAACCAAAGACGAGCTGGTCGCGGCGAGTGACGTGAGCGCGTCTCCGGCTGGAGCGGTGAGATGAACGCCGGGCAGATCAAGGATGCGGCGTCGGCTCTGCGCGCCGCGGCCCACACGCATGCGTTTCTGGCGCCGTTGCGCGAAACGTACCCTGACATGACCATCGACGACGCTTATGCGGTCCAGAGCGAGAACGTCCAGTGGCGGATCGATGAGGGGCGGCGCATCGTCGGCGCCAAGATCGGCCTGACGTCCGTGGCAGTTCAACGACAGCTCGGCGTCGATCAACCGGATTTTGGCGTCCTGTTTGACGACATGAGCTTCGGACACGGCGAACCGGTTCCCGTTGGCTTGCTCACACAGCCGAAGGTCGAGGCTGAGATCGCGTTCGTGCTGGGCCGCGATATCCACGTGGGCGACGCGGGGCATGCAACGTTCGCGGATGTCGTGGCCGCCGTCGACTATGCGCTGCCCGCGATCGAGATCGTAGGCAGTCGCATTGCGAACTGGAATATCGGCATCGTCGACACCGTAGCGGACAACGCATCGTCGTCGGCGTTCGTATTGGGGGGGCGCCCCGTGAAGCTGGATGCCTTCGATCTCCGGCTGTGCGGCATGCTGCTCGAGCGTCGCGGCGAACCCGTCTCGGTCGGGGCGGGGGCTGCTTGCCTTGGCCATCCGCTCAACGCGGTCACATGGCTGGCGCGCACCATGATCGAGCGAGGCACGCCGCTGCGCGCCGGCAGCGTGGTGTTGTCGGGCGCGCTGGGTCCGATGGTATCGGTCGAGCCCGGAGACCGATTTGAAGCTCATATTCATGGTCTCGGTTCCGTCAGCGCTGTTTTTGAATCCCATTCGAAAGAGCCATCCTGATGAGCCAGATCCAATCCATTGCCGCACAACTCGACGACGCAGCTCGTCACGCGCACGCGATATCGCAATTCGATCCTCAGGGAGCGTTGTCGCTTGAGGACGCGTACGCGATCCAGCGCACGTCGATCGAGCGACGTCTCGTGCGAGGCGAGCGACGAGTCGGCGTAAAAATGGGCTTTACCAGTCGCGCCAAGATGGCGCAGATGGGTCTTTCCGATGTTATCTGGGGGCGTCTGACGTCCGCGATGCAGGTTGAAGAAGGTTCGGCAATCGACCTGTCGCGCTATGTGCATCCGCGGGTCGAACCCGAGCTGGCCTTTGTTCTGAAGCGGGGTCTTCACGGCAACGAGACGGGCCCTGCTGCGCTGGCTGCTGTCGAGGCGATCGCTCCCGCACTGGAGATCATCGATTCGCGTTACCGCGACTTCCGCTTCAGCTTGAGCGAGGTTATCGCAGACAACGCGTCGTCCAGCGGTTTCGTCATCGGGCCGTGGAGCGATCCACGCGCAGACTTCTCGAATCTCGGGCTCGTGATGAGCATTGACGGACGAACCGTTCAAGTCGGTTCTACGGGCGCGCTGCTCGGCCATCCGCTACGTTCGCTGGTGGCGGCAGCGCGCCTTTCCGCGGCGGCGGGTGAGCCATTGGAGGCGGGTGACGTCGTGATGGCGGGCGGTGCGACTTCGGCCGAATGGCTCAAACCCGGGCAGTACATTGGCGTGGAGATGGAACGGATCGGCCGTGCCGGTTTCCACACGGACAGGCAGCCATTGATCGGTCAGTAGGGCGAAGCGTTATGGAGGGCGACATGACGGACAAGCTAAAGGTGGCAATCATCGGATCCGGGAATATCGGCACCGATCTGATGATCAAGATCCTGCGTAATGGCCGGCACCTGGAAATGGGCGCCATGGTCGGCGTCGATCCCGCATCGGACGGCCTGGCCCGTGCGGCGCGCATGGGCGTGATGACGACCGCGAAAGGCATTGAAGGCTTGCTCGAGCTGGGGATGTTTGGCGAGATCGACATCGTGTTCGACGCCACATCGGCGGATGCACATGCGCGTCACAACGAGATCCTGCAGGCACACGGCATTCAGGTCATTGACCTCACACCGGCCGCTATTGGGCCGTACGTGATTCCGGCGATCAACCTGGAGTCGGAAAACGCCTCCAACGTGAACATGGTCACGTGTGGAGGGCAGGCCACGATCCCGATCGTCGCCGCGGTGTCTCAAGTCGCCAAGGTGCACTATGCCGAAATCGTCGCGTCGATCAGTAGCAGGTCGGCAGGCCCGGGCACGCGCGCCAACATCGATGAATTCACCGAAACGACGCGAGCCGCTATTGAACAGATCGGGGGTGCAACGCGAGGCAAGGCCATCATCATCCTGAACCCGGCCGAGCCGCCGCTTGCCATGCGCGATACCGTGTTCGTTCTGTCGGACGCTGTCGACACGCGCGCTGTCGATGCAGGCATCGAGCGCATGGTCGCCGCCGTGCAAGCGTACGTCCCGGGTTATCGTCTGAAGCAGAAGGTGCAGTTCGACATGATCGAACGGGACAAGCCATTGAATGTGCCGGGCGTGGGTACAAGACACGGCTTGAAAACCTCGGTCTTCCTCGAAGTCGAAGGCGCCGGCCACTATCTGCCTGCCTACGCCGGCAATCTGGACATCATGACATCGGCGGCACTGGCTTGTGGGGAAACGATGGCTCGCCGGCGAATGGCGGCCGGCGTGGCGCGTGGTCGGAAGGAGGTTGCGTAAGTGAACAGCATGAACCGCAAAATCTACGTTTCCGATGTCACTTTGCGTGACGGTAGTCACGCGATTCGGCATCAATATGGTATCGAAAACGTAAGATTGATCGCGTCCGCTCTCGACGCGGCCGGTGTCGATAGCATAGAAGTCGCTCACGGCGACGGCATTGAAGGATCGAGCTTTAACTATGGCTTCGGCTTGCATTCGGACGTCGCATGGATCGAAGCTGCTGCGGCGAGCGTCACGCACGCGAAAATTGCGACCTTGCTCATTCCGGGAATCGGCACGATTCATGACTTGCGGAATGCTTACGATGCCGGTGCGAGAATTGTCCGTGTGGCGACGCATTGCACCGAGGCCGACGTATCGCGACAGCATCTGGAGTTCGCAAGCAAGCTTGGAATGGACGCCGTCGGCTTTCTGATGATGAGCCATATGACGACGCCCGCCAGGCTCGCGGAGCAGGCCCGGCTGATGGAGCGCTACGGTGCAACCTGTGTCTATGTCGTCGATTCGGGCGGGGCGCTCGGAATGAACGATGTCAGGGAGCGATTCCGGGCATTCAAGGACGTACTGAAGCCGCAGACGTTGACCGGCATGCATGCTCATCACAACCTGGGTCTCGGGGTTGCCAATTCGCTCGTGGCACTCGAAGAAGGCTGTGACCGTATCGATGCAAGCCTGGCTGGAATGGGGGCAGGCGCGGGTAATGCGCCGCTTGAAGTGTTCGTTGCCGCCGCGGAGCGGCAGGGATGGCGTCATGGCTGCGATTTATACCGCCTGATGGACGCCGCCGATGACCTCGTGCGTCCACTTCAGGACCGGCCCGTCAGGGTCGATCGTGAAACGTTGGCACTCGGTTATGCGGGCGTCTACTCGAGTTTTCTCAGGCATGCAGAACTTGCGGCGAGAAAGTACGGGTTGAAAACGGTCGATATCCTTGTGGAACTGGGGCGTCGGAAGATGGTGGGCGGTCAGGAGGACATGATCGTCGATGTCGCGTTGGACCTGGTTTCGCTTGCCTCGGGCGGCGTACTGGCAACCGACGCCAGCAGCCATCGGCGATCCGCAACCCTGACTGAATGAATCGGTATGGGTGACGCTCGTTCGACGAAGTCAATCGCTTTCCTGCACGATCAGGCGCAGACATTTCAGGAACAGCGGGCGGTATTCCTGCGGCAGGCGTTCGAGAAGTTTCTTTTCGACGCTTGAGTCACGCGTCATCATTCGATCAAGCAGCGCCGCGCCGGCAGGGGCGAGAAATAATTCATACGCCCGGGCATCGGTTGCGGCCGGGGTTCGTTCGATAAGACGGTTGGCGCACAGCCGCTTTACCATCTCGGCGACGGTATTGCGGTCCATAAAAAGCTGTTCCGCGAGCAGGTTTTGACTCATTCCGGGATGTTGATAGAGGGCGATCAGGGCAGCTTTCTGTCGTGGCGTGACCGATTCATCGTGGAATTCCGAGGCAAACAACTCTTCCGCTTTGAAGTGAGCACGACGCAAGAGATGCGACGTCACTTGATCCAGCCGGAAAGCGTCCAGAATCTTCGTGGTGACTGGGGACAATTCAGGGTAGTTCTTTTTTTTATGCATATCGTGGGTTCCAGAGTCGAATAACAGGTCGCTCGCCGGTGTCCGTGAAGGCGCATAACGGGCAGATGGCTACAGTCGGTTGCCGACATATTATACGTATAGAGACAATGCGATTGATGCCGGCAGACTATCAAGGTGTTGGCTTGACCAGTCTTAACCAGGCATGATCTCGGAGTGAATTCGGGTTAATCCCAATAATTTTGGCTATTTTTAGTTTGACAGTGCAAGTTGTGCTACTTAGACTTTGAATTGCCATAGAGCGAATTGACTTGCTTATAAATGACGTATACGTACTATTTGAATGTGTTCATGCCGGAATATCCGGCAGCGGATGGAGGAACGAGGTGCGTCGACTTATGAGACCTTCGGCATTGCCGGCTCCGAGGTTTCGCTATACACCGGTTGTCCGGGTAGGTTCTCTAGTGTTCGTGTCCGGACTGATTGGACTCGACCGGATGACGGGCGAATTGGCAACGGGTGGTGCGGCGGAGGAGACCCGGCAGGTGTTGCACAACTTGCTCGCACTTTGCGAGGCGGAGAAGTGGTCACTTAGAACCCTCGTGTTCGCGCGGGTATACTGCGCCGGCCACGAGAGTGCCGCAGCCGTGAATGATGCATGGGACGAGTTCTTCAGGAATGAGCCGCTGCCAGCAAGAAGCTTTGTCGTCGTAGCGGGACTGCCGCTTGGGGCGGCAGTCGAAATTGAATTCCAGCTAGTTGTCTGAAAGGAGGCAATCGTGAGCGGAGGTCGAATTCTTTCTGGCATGTTGGCACCGCATCCGCCGCATCTCGTCTACGGAGAAAATCCGGCACAGAATGAGCCGCGTTCCGAGGGAGGGTGGGAAGTATTGCGCTGGGCGTACGATCATGCTCGAGAAAGTATCGAGCGTCTGAAACCCGACGTCCTGCTCGTGCATTCGCCGCATTGGATTACGCAGGTCGGACATCATTTTCTTGGTGTTCCCGAGCTCTCTGGCAGATCGGTCGATCCGATCTTTTCAAATATTTTCCGGTACGACTTTTCGCTCAAAGTCGATGTGGAATTGGCGGAGGCCTGCTGCGAAGAAGGCCGAGCCCTCGGCCTCGTGACCAAAATGATGCGCAATCCTGCGTTTCGAGTCGACTACGGCACGATCGTGACGTTGCATATGGTGCGACCACAATGGGATATCCCCGTCGTCGGTATTTCGGCCAATAACAGTCCGTACTACCTCAATACCGGCGAGGGACTCGGGGAGATGGACATTCTGGGGAAGGCCACGCGCGAAGCTATCAGAAAGAGCGGTCGCCGCGCTGTGCTGCTTGCGAGCAACACGCTGTCGCACAGACATTTTCACGAAGAACCCGCACTCCCTGAAGACATGTCCAAGGAGCATCCCGAGCGCTACGACAGTTATAAATGGGACATGCGTCTGATCGATCTGATGCGCAAGGGCAAGATGCGGGAAACATTCTCACTTTTGCCGCAATTCATCGACGAGGCATTTGCAGAGGTCAAGTCAGGCGCGTTTACGTGGATGCACTCAGCCATGGGGTATCCCGAACTGGCGGGGAAGTTCTATGGATATGGAACCGTCATTGGAACGGGAAACGCCGTGATGGAGTGGAATCTTGAAGAAGCCGGCCTGGCGGCGCTCGAACCGGCGCTCCACGCCTGAGCAGCATTCATGACTGTGTACGGCGGTATGTCGTGCGCTTTTGCTACGAACATGAGCTGGAGTATTCCGTGACCATCGTATCGGCATTTCTCGTACCGGGAAGCCCGCTTCCTCAGCTGCGCGGCGATGTACCGCCGTGGCGGCGGCTCGCATCGGCAATGCGTGAAGCGGGTCAGGTCCTGGCGGGTTCAAAACCCGACGTTGTCCTTGTCTATTCGACCCAATGGATGGCCGTGCTTGACCAGTTGTGGATCAACCGGGCCAAAAGCACGGGACTGCACGTAGACGAAAACTGGCATGAGTTCGGTGATCTACCGTTCGACATATCGAGTGACGTGGAACTTGCTGAAGCGTGTGTCCAGGGTTGCAGGCAAGGCGGTGTTCATGCAAAAGGCGTCGATTACGACGGTTTTCCGATCGATACCGGCACCATTACCGCCGCAACCCTGATGGGGTTCGGGACACCGGATCTGCCGGTTGTCATTGCTGCCAACAACCTGTACCACAGCCCGCGGCAAACGGAGGCACTCGGACGGATTGCATCCCGCGCGGCAGATGCGGCTGGCAAGAAAGTCGCCGTCGTGGGGATCGGTGGACTGTCGTATTCGATGTTTCGCGAGCCGATTGATCCGAGTGCCGATCACATCATTTCAGAAGGCGATGATCGGTGGAACCGTCGCATTTTGCAGTTGATCGAGGCCGGAGCCGTTGACGAGCTTCGCTCGGCCATTCCCCAGTATGCGTCGGAGGCCCGGGTCGACATGGGATTCAAGCACTTCTTCTGGATCCTGGGGGCGCTGGATGGGCGGTTTTCCAGCGCCAGGATTCATGAGTATTCGCCGCTGTATGGCAGCGGCGGTACCATCGTGGAATTCGTGATCTGACCTTGAGATACCACATCGGCGGCATCTTTACCTGGTCATACTGATCGTATTGCCATCGGCTCAACACGGTGATCGTTTCGAGGAGAAGCTGTGAAGCATTTCAGAAATTTTGTAAACGGGGAGTTTATCGAAAGCAACAGCCGTTTCCCGAATCACAATCCGGCTAACGGAAGGATCATTGGCGAGGTACATGAAGCTGACCGGGAACTCGTGGATTTCGCGGTCGACGCGGGACATCGTGCGGTGCGGGGAGGATGGGGCAGGCTGAAGGTTGCGACGCGCGCGGCCATGCTGTACGGGATTGCTGACGAGATCGAACGCCGCTTCGACGACTTTCTCGAAGCCGAAATGAGTGATACCGGCAAGCCGGTGTCTCTTGCTTCAAATGTGGATATTCCCAGAGGCGCGGCGAATTTCAGGATGTTTGCCGACATTCTGAAGACGGCTCCGCTCGAGTCGTATAGAACCGAATTATCGGACCGCAATCATGCGTTGAACTACACCGTGCGCAAGCCACTCGGGGTCGTGGGAGTCATTTCGCCATGGAATTTACCGTTGCTTCTGTTGACCTGGAAAGTGGCTCCGGCTCTTGCATGCGGAAATGCCGTGGTTGCGAAACCCTCTGAAGAAACACCGGGCACAGCCACGTTGCTGGCCGAGGTGATGCATAAGGTGGGCTTGCCGCCCGGCGTATTCAATCTCGTGCATGGAAAGGGACCGGGATCGGCGGGCGAATTCATTACCACGCACCCGAAGATCAACGCCATTACATTTACCGGCGAGTCCGCGACGGGAACCGCAATCATGCATGCAGCGGCGAAGCATGTGAAGCCCGTCTCGTTCGAGCTTGGAGGAAAAAACGCGGCTATCGTATTCGCCGACTGCGATTTCGATAAGACCGTCGAGGGCATGATGCGTGCCATCTTTTTGAACAGCGGCCAGGTATGTCTGTGCTCGGAACGCATCTTTGTCGAGCGACCAATCTACGAACGATTCGTCGCAACCATGGTTGAGCGCGTCTCGGCTCTCAAGCTCGGAACATCGACGGATTCTTCGACGACGATGGGTCCGCTCATCTCTGCGGCCCATCGCGACAAGGTGCTGTCGTACTACCAGCTCGCTCGCGAAGAGGGGGCGATTTTCCATGCCGGCGGCAGCATTCCCCAATTGGGTGGCGAACTCGATGCGGGTTTCTGGGTACAACCCACGCTTATCTCAGGACTGCAAGACAGTGCCCGGTGCATCAAGGAGGAGATTTTTGGCCCCATCTGCCATATCTCTCCCTTCGACAGCGAGACGGAGGTGGTCGATCGTGCTAACGACACCGAATACGGTCTTGCGGCCACGATCTGGACTTCCAATGTACATCGCGCTCATCGCGTGGCGGAGTCGATGAATGTCGGGACCGCGTGGGTCAATACCTGGTTCCTGAGAGACTTGCGCTCGCCATTTGGTGGAAACGGCCTTTCCGGCGTCGGGCGCGAGGGCGGTTTGCATTCACTCAATTTCTATTCGGAGCTGACCAACGTATGTGTAAGCGTAGAGCAGTGAGTGCCATGTTCCTTCAACAGGAGGTGAGCAAGTGAAGGACTTCCGGAACCAGGCAACGACGGCAACCGTTGTGCCGGGGCGTGCGACTCCCAGAGGGAAGTATCCGCATATCAAACGCGCGGGTGATTTTCTATTCGTCTCCGGCACGAGTTCGCGCCGGGCCGACAACAGTGTTGCGGGCGCGAGTTCGGACGAGCCAGGCGTTCTCACAATGGACATTCGCGAGCAAACGCGGGCGGTTATCGAGAACATCCGGTCAATTCTCGAGAGCGAAAAGGCGGGCCTTGAGGACGTGGTCGAAGTCTGCACTTATCTGGTCGATATGGGGGACTTCAAGGGCTACAACGAGGTCTACGCGGAGTACTTCGACTTTTCCGGGCCTGCCCGCACGACGGTTGCGGTCCACCAGTTGCCGCACCCGCATCTGAGAGTCGAGATCAAGGCGGTCGCTTATCGGCCGCTCACGGGTTCGGAGTGATCGAACGATCAGTGCTGCAGCCAGCCGCTGATGTCGTCCAGAACTTGCTGCTCGATCCCAAGAAAGCCGTGAGGCGCGTGGGCGCCGCATTCGGCTCGCTTGCTGCCGCCTCCCGCCGAACTGGAGACGGCGATGAAGGCGAAGCCATTGACGGACGCGAGACTCCGTGCATTGCCGAATGGGGAAACCATGCAGCCGTCGTTTTCATTGGAGACGACCAGCACGCGCGCATGATTTTCCGGCCACGCGAGCCCCGATAGCCCGACTTGCGAACCTCTTGCCACCGTGACGGGCGAGGTGAGGACGAACGCGTCGGCGATATCAGGGCTGCGCTTGAGCAGATTACCGACCGTAATCGTGCCGCGGCTCGTGCCGACCAGTGCGATCTTCGCTTGCGGGTAGCGCTGCCGCAGTACCGAGATCGCGGCTGCGACGTCCTGGCGGGCCGGGTCGCTCAGGCGGAAGGGGTCGTCCATGCCATCCGGATGATCCGAAGGCGTGTCGAAGATCACTGCGGCGTCGCCGAGGCCGGTCCAGTACGAGGCAGTCCGGAGGACGAAATTGCCCGCCATTCGCATCGGGCCGCTACTGGCCAGCCCGACGTTGCCGTTGTCTCCGGCGAACAGGATCACGATCCAGGGCGGGGTGCTCGATGGCGCATCGAGCCAGATGCCTTGCGTGACGTTCGGCCGGCTCGGGATCTGGATCAATTCGGCGGCAGACGCCGTGCGGGCGCATAGCAGGGAAGCTGCCGCGAGCGTGGCCACGAGCAGCGAACGGACCCCGGTGGCCAGGACGGCCATTGGGGGAGAAGGCAAGGGCTTGCGGTGTTCCATCGTGTCCCCGGGCTAACGTGACAGGTCGCACGATTCTATCGCGTCCGCCCCGTTCCCAATTCTTTGGCAGAGCGAGGCGCGAGACTCACGTGCACTATCCGACCGGAAGGCTTCGGCGTGGAATACGATCAGCAGATCTGATTACTTACGCCAATACCATCGAGAAGCACGTCGAGTTGTTGCTCGATGTTTGCGCGATCGTAAGAAACCATCGCTACGCGCCAGAGACCTTGCAGGAAGGTGACGATGATGGAGGCGACCATCATGGGGACCAGCGACGGCTGCAATAGCCCCTTTTCCTTGTCTTCGCGCAACCGGGTAGCCACTGCCGATTGCAGTTCCGTGAGGCTCCGCTCCGCGCGCTTGCGCAAGTCGGGATCGTCCAATACCTCCGGAGCTTCCATGGCGGCCAGCATGCACAACTTCGATGGGGTTGCGGAATCGTCCAGACAGTCAAGGACTACTGCAAAAAATGCCTGGATTCCTTCGAGCGCTGTCGGCGCGTTCGCGAGAGCTTCCATGCGCCTGGCAACGATCTGCTTTTCGTAGCGTTCAATGCAAGCAAAGTACAACTGCTTCTTGCTTTTGTGGCTATTGTAAAAAGACCCTTCTCCAATGCGCATGACCTTCAGTAAGTCACGCAATCCGGTCTGGGCATAGCCGCGTTGCCAGAATAGTGCGAGGGCGGCGTCAAGGGCCTCTTCGTAGTCGAATGCAATTTTCCGAGCCATAGTCCGATTTTCCTTAATTGTAACGGCCGCTACAATTTCGTTGACGGCATGAATTTAGCGCACTATATTGTAGCGATCGTTACAATATAGTGCCGCCTAACTTCGCCGTCGAGCTGTATCGAGCGCGGGCAGCGCCCACCAGGAACCCCTATGAACTCTTCGATGCCCGTGCCTGCGCAAACACTCGTATTGCCGCCGGCGACCGAGCGCGTTACCCCGTTCGAACTCAATGTGCCTCAGGCGGCGATTGACGATCTAAAAAACCGCCTCGACCTGATTCGCTGGCCGGACCGCGAGTTGGTAGCCGACTGGTCTCAGGGCGTGCCTTTAGCCGTGGCCCAGGACTTGATCGCGTATTGGAAGCAAAGTTATGACTGGCACCGATTTGAGGCGCGCCTGAATAGTTTTCCGCAATTCCGCACCCGGATCGATGGGGTTGGCATCTACTTCATTCACGCGCGATCGGCGCATGAGAACGCCTTACCTATCATCATGACGCATGGCTGGCCGGGGTCCGTAGCCGAATTTCTCGATGTCATCGAGCGCCTGACCGACCCGACCCGGTTTGGGGGGAGGGAGGAAGATGCTTTTCACGTCGTTGTCCCGGCCATTCCCGGTTATGGTCTTTCGGACATACCTCGTGATCTGGGTTGGAACCCGAGCCGTATAGCGCGTGCCTGGGCTGTACTGATGACAGAGCGTCTGGGCTACCGAGGCTGGGTGGCCCAAGGTGGGGATTGGGGCTCCGCCATCACGGCGGCGCTTGCCAGCCAGAGGCCTCAAGGCCTTCTCGCAGCCCATGTGAATCTTCCCATGGTCGTTCCCGCAGAACTCCCGTCAAATCCAACGAAGGAAGAGATGAAAGCACTGGCCGGCATCGAGTACTTTGTCACCAGAGGCACGGGTTACGCCGATCAGATGAACACTCGCCCGCAAACGATTGGCTACGCACTCAATGATTCGCCGCTGGCACTTGCCATGTGGATCTATGAGAAGTTTTGGGATTGGACGGACAACTTCGGAAAACCCGAGGACGCTTTGACTCGCGATCAAATGCTGGATGACATTTCGCTCTATTGGTACACCGGTACAGGAACATCTGCATCGCGGTTGTATTGGGAAGGCGTTGGAGAAACCATTCGCAGTCACGAGTTCTTCTCGCCGAGCCGGTCCGGCGGCGGAAAAATCGAAATCCCCATGGGCGCCAGCCTGTTTCCTTCCGAGACTTTCAATCCACCTCGGGCGTGGGCGGAACAATCCTGGAGCGAAATTTTTTACTGGAACCGGGTAGACGCCGGGGGCCACTTCGCGGCGTTCGAGGAACCGGAAATTTTTTCGAAGGAAATGTGGAAGGCCTTTCAGCCGTTCCGGGCCTCGGTGAAGGGACAGTAAGAAAAGCAGAACGTTACCGAAAATGCGCTAGCCGACAGAGGCCGGGTTGGGCGGAAAAACTTCGATTGCCTGGAGCGGTTCGCTGTCCGATCGCCGCTCTGCGGCATGACGACTGTTGCGGCGGCGTGACGGCGGAAATGGCAGCGACTCAAGATCGACTAACAACGAGAGTCGCTGCCCCGTCGATTCCTTAGAAGAAAATATTCAGATTGCCGAGCAGATTGAGTGCCGAGCCCGTTTCCGGCTTATAGGCAATGCTGGTCGGATGATTGACGTATCCGACGCCGAGACTGCCATAAACGCCGCGCACGAGCCGCGCGCTCCAGGAAAGCGTAATCGCCTTGCTGTCGCGATGCACGAGATTGCCGGCCGCCTGCGAAACGCGGATCGCGTCGCTGCCCCACACGCTATCGGTCGCGACAAGCGAGATCAGATCGTAAGGCCGGCTCTCGAATATCCCTTTGGCGTACAGCCGTAATTCATAGTACTGCGAAACGGCATTCGCGTAAGGAGGCGCATACATGACCGAGGCTCCCGCATAGAGTCCGCGCCCCGGTGCGCCCGAAGGATGCGTCTGCCACAGCTGACGATCGCCGACGAAGTAGAGATAGCCGTTATGGTCGACGCGCGTGCCGGGATGCTCGTAGCTCTTGAAGTTGCTCGTGTTGTACGCGCCGCCGACGCGCATCCACGTCATCGGCCGGTCTGCCGCCGGCGCGCGCTGATAGCCCGCTTCGCCGAGATAGAGGGCGCCCGCGTTCGGCGTGGACCAGTCGAAGCCCGTGGGATTGTATTGGGTCTCGGCCTGCAGGCCGTCGGGATTGACGGAGCGCTGTACCGCGCCCTGCAGGTACCACTTGTCGGTCACCCAATACTTGAGGTTGATCCCCGGAGTGGGCGTGCTATTGCTCGACATGCCGCCCTGAATCGGAATGCTGCCCGAAGGGCCGAACACGCTCGAGGCCAGGCTGCCGCCCACGTAGATATTGGCGAATTGCCACGTGTTCGTCGTATAGCCGAGCTTGAGTTCCAGGCGCTTGCTGAATAGCGTCTGGTAGTAGGTCATCTGCGAGAGACTGGTCTTGTTGGGGCCGAGCGGCGCCCAGGAAACCGTCGTGTTGATACCCGCGACGTAGAACTGGCCGTCCGGAATGCCGAAGCGCGAGAGATCATACGTCACGCCGGCGATAAAACTGTTGGTGTACGAAAAGGTTTGGCCGTTGTACTGCTGCGTGCCGTTATTGCTGCGCGCCGAGCCTTGCAGCGTGTTGTACGCCATGTTGAACAGATTCATGCCGATAAAGCCGATACCGGCGTCGGCCAGCGCGCGGCGCATGCCGAAAGCCTCGGGGTCGACCGTGTCGGCGGGGCCGGGCAGCGCGAGGTTGAAGCCTTTCGGCTGCAGCGACGCGAATTCGCTGCCAGGCGCCAGAGCGGAGGCGGGCGGCGTCGTGAGCGCGGCGGCGCGCGCGGCGTCGACGGCCGGGTCGGCCTGCGCGGAATTGAGTGTGTCGGACCAGGCGCTTTCGGCGTTGCACAGCAACGTGAAGGCACCCGAGAGCAGCATCGCGCTCATGGCGGGACGGTGCGGGAGAAAGCGGCGTCTTCGACGCGCGGGCAGGCTCTGGCGAGTCTGTCGTAAGGAGCGGCAATGAGCGTTCATGGTCGGGCGGCGAAATAGCGTAGTGGAAGGGAGCGTGCGAAGCGGTTAGCTGTCGTGCTGGGGTTCTGTTGTCGTGATGTGGGCAAGGGCGCGGCAATCGCGCGGCGGGCGCGGATCAGTCGTGCTCCGCCCTCGCGAGTTCGCGCAGCAGCGTGCGCGATCCGCTCGCGATCAGCAGTGCGCCGGCAATATAGGTGAGCGAAACGACGGCAAGTGCGTGACGCAAGGCATCGGGGCCGGCACTCGCGGCAAAGAAGTCGCTGAGTACGCCCGCGAGCGAGGGACCGACGCCCATGCCGATCAGGTAAGTGAAGAGCAGGAACAACGCCGAGGCCGTTGCCCGATAGCGGCTGCCCGCGAGGGACTGGATCAGCGCGTAGGAAGGGCTCGTCGAGAGACCGGCGAAGAACGTCATGGGCAGCGAGATGGCGAGCGCGATGTCCAGGCTATCGGTGTACAGGAACGCGAGCGTGAGCGGCGAGGCGAGCGCGAACGACAGCGCGGGCAGGCGCAGGCTCCAGCGCATGTCGCGGCGTGCGAGCAGGTCGACGAGCACGCCGCCGAACAGCAACGCGGCGATAGTCGCAAGGCCCATCGTCAGCCCGTAGGTGGCGCCCACGCGCGCGGCCGTGAGATGGTAGTGGCGCATGAGAAACGCCGGCACCCAGCTCAGTACTGCGAATGAGCCCACCGAGCACACCGCTACGCCCAGGCAAAGGAGCAGGAACGCACGGCGCGCGAGCAGCACGCGGGTTGCGCGCCAGAGGCTTTCCTGCACGCGCGGTGCGGCGGCGTGCGGCTCCTTGACGGTGAGCCAGAGCAGCAGCGCGAGCAGCGGACCGGGCGCCGCGCCGGCAATGAAGGCCATGCGCCAGCCCCAGTGATCGACGATCCAGCCGCCGATGAAGCTTGCCGCCATATAGCCGCAACCGCCCACCACCACCACGACCGATAGCGCCGTGCCGCGCCAGCGCCGCTCGAACGTGTCCGAGACGAGCGCATGAATCGTCGGATTGCCGCCGGCCTCGCCGACGCCTACACCGAGCCGCGCCAACAGCAGCACGCCAAAGCTGGGCGCGACGCCGCACAGCGCGGTCATCGCCGACCAGACGGTCAGCGAAAGGCTCAGCACGCGCACGCGCCGGCCGCCGTCCGACAGGCGCGCGATCGGCACCGCGAGCAGCGAGTACACGGCGGCGAAGCCGAGTCCCGAAAGCAGGCTGATGCGGGCGTCGCTCACGTGCATGTCCGACTTGATGGCCTGCGTGACGATTGCGATCAGGAAGCGATCGTAATAGCCGAGCAGTGAAACCAGTGCGAGCAACACGAGAATGTAAAGCGCAGTGGCGCGCCGCGGCGGTGCGGCGTGGTGGCGGGCGTGCGCGGGTGAGACGCCCGCGCGCGGCGGTGCGATCGGCGTGGTGGTTTCCATGGCGAAGTCCTTGGTTAACCGTCGATCAGGTCGGATGTGTGCCGGCCGGCGTATCGACGTCGCCGTCGATGCGCGCGCCGCTAAAACGCTCGTGGAAGTCGCCGAGCTCGATCGTGAAGTCGTCGAGCGCGGCGATTTGCGCTTCGCTCAGTTCCGGGTGTTCCGCGCGATACCACGCGCCGTATTCGGGCAATTGCGAGGAATAGGTCTTGAAGTAGGTGGACCAGGCACGCAGACGCAACTGCGGGCGTTGCGCATCGAGATCGAATTCCATGAGGCGCAGCCAGCCGTCGCCGATGCCGTCGATCACGCGCGTATCGGGCGAGGTCATGCGCAGCGACTGCTTGCGGCTTTGATAGTTGGTGAGGAACTGATAGACGTCGTGGCCGTGCCGGTTCTTGTCGATGCGATGCTGCACGCCGTGAAAGTGGCCGTTGAGCACCGCGAGAATCGGGTCGTGCCGCGAAACGAAGCGCTCCCACAGGCGCTCGGGGTCATGGCGCTGCGGATCGAGACGCGAAAGATCGAGACATTCGATCGATTCGCGGCGGCCGTTGCTGTTGAGGAACTCGTGAATGGAAACGATCGTCGGCAGGCCAGGAAATGCGGCGAGCACCGATTCGGCCCATTCGATCACTTCGCTGTCCGGCGACATCTCCATGCCGAGATGCAGGAAGCGATAGCCGCCGCCGTTGAAAATCTGCGCGCTGTTCGCGCCGCCGCGCAGCGATGCCACATACCACGGCTGACCCTTGAAGAAGGGTGTGCCGGCGCCGAAGTTGCGCGTCCAGTTCACCAGTTCGCCGCAATGCAGGCCGCCGATGCCGCTGTAATCGCCGGGCACGAGCTCGCGCGCGCTGGGCGGATGGTTGGCGTCGGTCCAGAGATGATCGTGGTCGTGATTGCCGGGCACGACCGAGAACGGCAGCGTGCCCGCGATGATCTCGTAGGCGGCCTTCGCCGCGGGAATCTCGACCTCGACCACTTTCTCGGGCGAAGGCGGAATCAGCGAGTCGATGATGGGATTGGCGACGGCCTTGTCGCCGCGCGCAGCGTGCTCGCGGTCGAGCGCGTTGCTCACCGGATGCTGCCACATATCGCCGAGCCCGGTAGCGAAGGCGATTTCGCCGCCGTTCTTCACGGCGTTGCGCGCGATGTAGTGCATCATGTCCCAGAGAATTTCGCGGGAGTTGAACGGGAAACCCGCCTCGCGCTGCTGGGTATGACTCGTGTAGTTTTGTGTGTCGGGGATGACCGCGATGCTGAAGCGATGGCCCGGCGTGGCCTTGGATGACTGCATAGAAACTCCATGAGAGCGGACGTAAAGCGTCGGAGTCGAAGCGTGTCTGTCATGCTTCACGAATCAACTAGAACACTTGTACAGTATCTGGCTATTAAGGCGGCGCTGTGACATCGCACGGCTCGCGCGACTCCAGACGTGGCCTTCATCACCAAGAAAAATGAGGAATATGACGTGAGGTTTACAAGATGTTGATCGGCTACAATCTCGGCTTCGAGCTGCGATCAGGGCGTGCGAAGCGGCCAGATCAACACGAGAGACAGGAAGAAATATGAAACAGTTGTACAGTTTTGGGCTGAATGGCCGGACTGCCCGCGGGAGGTGCCGTTGAGCATCGAAACCTCAGCAGGCCCGAGCGCGGAGCGCCTCAAGCAGGCCGCGTTCGATCTGGCATGCGAGCAGGGGCTCGCCGCCTTGAGTGCCCGCGCGCTTGCGTTGCAGACGGGCGGTAGCGCCTCCGCGATCAACTATCACTTTGGCAGCCGGGACAAGCTGCTGCTGGCGCTCCATGGCGAGGCCGCCGAGCGCTCGGCCAAGGCGCGTGAGGCTGCGCTGGAGTGCGGATATGCCATGGTGCCGGACTGGGCAGACTGGCCTTATGTGTTTGCCGCCGTGCTGCAGGCGCGGCTGGAGCGTGAGCGCGCGGCGAACCTGTTATTGCTCGAACTGGAGCACGAGAGCAATTCGGGCCGCGAGCCCGGCCTGCGTGAAGCCGCGCTCGGCGAAGCGCATATCGAGGCGCGATTCTGGTTCGAATTCGCGAGCCGCTTCGGGGCGAGCGAGGCCGCGGCGCGCGTATGGGCGGACTTCGCACTCGGGCTCACCGGTCTTCTGATTGGCGAAACCGAGGCCGTGGCTTGTGCCGCGTGGATAGCGGCGCCGGCCGTGCGACTCCAGCAGCGCCTCGGCAGGCAGCCGGTCGCGCTCGTCGAGCGCCGCAAGCCCGCCATGGCGGATCGCGAAAGGGCCGCGCTCGACGAGGCGCGCACGGTGACGGGGTCGGCGCGCGCGAGCAGGACCACACAGGCGATTCTCGACGCCGCCATGACGACGATAGCGAAGCAGGGCGCGGACCGCCTCACGCAACGCGAGGTCGCGACGCTGGCCGGCGTGTCGCTTGCTTCGGTCACCTACTTTTTTCGGACCAGGAACGATCTGATCTATGCGGCCTTCGATGCGCTGTGCCAGCGCATGCGCGCGCGGGTCGACGCGCTGGAGCGTCGTGCGGCAGACGAGTTCGTCGAGGCCAACGTGCTGCTGCAGAAAGGGGACGGGCTCGAGTCGCTCGCGGCGCTCAATGCGCTGCTACGCGCGGCGGCACGTGACGCCGCGCTCGCGCCCATTGCCGCCGAGATCCGGCAGCTACGGGGGATCGGCTCGTTCGTCATGCTCGGCAAGCTGGGCCTGCGGACCGACTGGGTCGATGCCTATGTCTGGGGCGTACTGGCGGCCGGCAGCACGCGCACGTGTCTGCTGGCGCATCCTCACGATCCCGTTGCGGCAATCGAGGCGGCGGCGGGGGAGACGCTGCTTGCGGTGTTCGGTGTGCGCGGCTGATGTCCGACTCTCCTTCGTCGGTCGATTTGTATTGATGGATGAGCGTGTTCTTGGAGTCGTTGCCTCGCAATCAGGTTCATTGACTCGCGTCTGTATGGATCACCGCGTAAGGCTGTGGAACAATCTCTTTTCCCACATAAATCACCAATAAAGAACGGAGCTTGTTATGACAGCAGAGCGCGAGACTCGTGCGAAGACCGTACTGCAAAGACTGCGCGATGAGATTGACGGGGATGCATGGCGGTGGCCTCGTCACCCCGGCCGCATCGACAAAGTGCGGCGCGTCATCGCGGGATGCGAGAAGCGTATCCTGGACCCTATCAAAAGCCGGCACGAGAACGTCGCGTGCAGCGGCGATGCGAATACTTGCCACCTGTTTCAGGCGCCGCCGACTTCCGGGATGCGTGATCGACGCCTATGCATGCGTCCCGGCTGCGGGCTTCGCAAGCGTTGAGAACAGGAGAGAGAAACCGCCTTTGAGGTCGGAGAAAGTTCACGACTACCGTTGATTGAACCGGGCTGGTACGAGAGGACGGCGCTTCAGGATGCGGAGCGACATCGAAAGTTCCATGGCCCGGATTCACGACATGATCCGTCGAATCAGAAGCGCTGGAAAATGCCGGCCTGAATGCCCAACTGGTTCTTTCCTGCCAGCGTCATGCCGCCGACATCGACACCCGCCGTGCTGTTCTTCGAATTGAACATATAGCTCGCATTCGAATACAGGTAAGTATTCTTCGACAGGGCGTACATCGCCGAAAAAACAGTATTCGTTGCCTTCACGTCTTTTCCCGGGACGTCGACGTGATAAAGGCTGCCAATTAGCGTGAGTGCGGGCGTGACCTTCACGCGCGCGCCTCCCCAATAAAGATTGGAGTTGATGGAGTTTGCCAGGAACTCCGTCTTCAGAAGCCGATACCCCGCCATGAATACCCATTTGTCGACGTTGACGCTTGCGGCGGCCACGTAGCGCCTCGCGCGGTCTCCCGGGACGGACGTGGCGGGCGTGAGGCCAGCCGAGAGCGTGCCCAGCCCCGAGCCGGTGCTGGACAACGGCCCGTGCAGATTGTCGTAGGCGAGGACGCCGCTGAAGACCGGACCTTTGTACTGGGCCGTGAACGCAAGGTCTTTCGCTGTCGACGCGCCGCCGGCGGTGCCGCCAATCGGCGTGCCGATGCTGTCGTACCCCATGCTGTAGAAGCCGGTGAGCCTGAAGTCGCCGAGCGTGCGCGTGTAGCGGATGGACTGGTCGCCGCGACTCACGAGCCCGGGGTCCAGCGTCGCCAGCGAATATTGGGCGTACGTGGTGGGATCGTAGCCGTTGAGCACGTCGTAGATGGGGTTGTATACGCGACCGAGCCAGAGTTCGTTGTCGTGCCCGCTCAGGCCGAGCGCAGCTTGCCGGCCGAACAGGCGGTTACCCTGTCCCAGGGTGCCCTTGGTTTCGTCGAAGCCCGATTCCAGCCAGACGGAAGCTTGCCAGTCATTACCGAGATCTTCGCGCGCCCGGATTCCCCAGCGCGATTCCTGGATATTGCCGTCCTGCAGTTGCACCAGCGAATGTGAAGTCTTGTTCGCGTTGGTCAGATATTCGACGCCGGTGTCGACGATGCCATAGAGCGTGACGCCGCTTTGGGCGTGGGCCGATAGCGGAACCATTAGCGCACCCGCCGTGGCTATCAGGGCTTTCGACCATGCAAATCCGATCTTCTTCATATTTTGTTATGCTAAATAATAATCTGTTGTTTGGATAACATTGAAATACGGTGTGCTGCTTGCGATCGACGTTCAGCGAACCTCGTTATCGCGGCGGTGCCACGAGAGGGTGGCTTGCGCAGCCGTAGCGAACGCAAGCCACCTCAGCAAGGCAGGGTGACGCCAAAGACTCAGCGCAGACTCAGCGCAGATTCAATACGAATTCAACGTGGACTCAGCGCCGCCGACCACGGCGAAAACGCATCGCTCACGCCTCGGGCGGTCACGCCGTCGAAGCGCTCGATAATGCTCGGGCGGGCGAAGTTGATGGGCAGGACGTTGTGGTCCACGACCTCGCATTCCCCGAGCTGGCGCAGCGCATCCAGCACGTCCGCGGAGAGCCTGCGGTCCGCGCTCAGGCGCTCCGGTCCCGATACGTCGATCCTCGGCCAGTGTCCGGCATCGCCCACGTCCATATCGAAGTCGTGCACGAACAGCAGGAGTTGCGCGATCGCGGCCATGATCCGCCGGCCGCCGGCCGCTCCGCCGACGACAACCGGGCGGCCGTCGCGGGCGATGATGGCAGGACACATGTTCGAAAGCGCCTTCTTGCCACCCGCGATGCTGTTCGATGTGCCCGGCCGCGGGTCGAACCACATCACCCCGTTGTTCATCACGAATCCGGTCGAGGGCAGCACGACGCGACTGCCCATCGACGACAGCAGCGTCGTCGTCAAGGCGACCATCGAACCGTTTGCATCGCAGACGTTGATGTGGGTGGTGCAGCCCTTGGGCGAATGCGGATCGCTGTCCTCGTGCAGGCGCTTGCGGTACGCCGACTTGAGCGCCTGGGCCATGCCGGCGTACCACTGCGGGGAAGGCCGGGTTTCGCTGCCGCGGCTCGATGGCGGCTGCAAGGCGGCGAGCGCGTCCGCGAGCGTCGGGCCGGCGTTGAGGCCCGACGAAAGCTGTATCGTCGATTCCCCCCATGGCACCGACAAGGCGCCGGACGTTTCGACCGCATAGGCTTCCAGTTCGTCGCGCCCGATCAGGCCGCCCATGCCGGCGATATCGTCGACGATGGTTTTCGCCAGGTCGCCGCGATAGAAATCGCGCCATCCCTGCTGGGCGATCTGCTGCAGCGTGTCCGCAAGGCGGCCCAACGGCAGGAACCCGGGCGTGCCTTGGTACGGCGGCACGGGCGGCAGGCCATCGCGCAGAAAGATCCGCGAAGTCTCGGCATAGCGGCGCATGATCGGCGCGGCCTGCGCGAGCATCAGGGTGGTGAACCAGTCCGAGGCGAGGCCGCGTTTCGCGAGGGCAATCGCGGGTTGAATCACTTCCGACAGCGGCATCGTGCCCCATCGTTCGAGCATCGTGCCGTAGCCGGCCACGGCCGTCGGCAGGCAGAACGACAGCGGCCCATGGGAGTTTGCGTCGTCTTGCACCTGCGGCCACGGAAACATGTCCGTGGCAGGCTTGCCGGTCAGCGGAAACAGCTCCGGGCGCAGTTTCTGCGGCGCCACGGGGCCGAAGTGGATCGAGGTCGCGGCCTTCTCGTCATGGCCTTGGTAAAGGGCGAAGCCGATGCCGCCGAGCCCGGAGTTCCAGGGCTCGACGACAGCGAGCGCGAAGGCGACCGCCACGGCCGCATCGACGGCGTTGCCGCCTGCTTCGAGCACCGCCGCGCCGACGGCGGAAGCATCGTACGACTGGGAGACGACCACGCCGCGCGAAGATTCGGCGATGGGCTTTCTGACCGACCAGTTATGCACCGGGTGGTCCAGGGGTTCGTAGGAAACCATATTGTTGGCGTCTGCAATGGTTACGTCGGGTTGCTATTTGAAGCGGCCTCGTTTTCCGTCGCGGTCAAGAAGGCCTCCTCACGGATTTCAGACAGCATGCGTCTTTGCATACCGCACGATATCCGCATGCGTGGCAATCCACGTTTTGCGTTCGCGGGCGTAACGGAGCAACTCCTCGAGAATCCAGATTCGCGAGCGCGCGCTGATCATGTGCGGGTGCATCGTCAACTGGAAGATGCCGCCTTCTTCAATGGCGGCGTCCAGTTCCCGCTTGAAGATGTCGAACACATCGGCCGGCGCGGTGTAGGGGCGCAGCGATTGGAAGCGGTGCATGTTGAAATACACGGCATCGTCGCGAATCCATTCGACCGGCAGTTCGACCACGTCCGTCGGCTTGCCGTCCAGAAGCAGCTCGTAGCAGTCGTCGTCTGCCATCAGCGAGGAATCGTATTCGAGGCCCATTTCCACCGCGATGCGCAGCGTATGAGGGCTGAAATCCCAGGAGGGGGTGCGCATGCCGACGGGCCGCACGCCGGTAATCGAGGTCAGCGTGTCGGAAGCGCGCAGCAGCAGGTCGCGTTCGGCTTCGTACGGAAGAATCGAGTTGAGCTCGTGAATCCAGCCATGCAGGCCGATTTCGTGGCCGGCATCGGCGAGGCGTTTCTGTTCGTCGGGGTAGGTGAGCGCCGCGACGGCGGGCACATAGAAGCTTGCCTTGGCGTCGAACTTGTCGAGCGTCCGTTCGATGCGCGGCACGCCGACGCGATTGCCGTATTGGCCCCAGCTCATGCGGCCGATGGATTGTCCGCCGTCGCGCAGCTCGCCGGTTTCATGGTCGCTGTCGAAGGAGAGCGCGACCGCGCACGGCGCATTGCCGGGCCAGGAAGCCGGTTTGAGCGAGCGGCCGGCACGCACCTGGTTGAGGAGTCCGCGCCATTTCGGTTCGTCCCATTGCCACGGCTTCAGTTCTTCGTTGTTCGTATTGTTGCTCATGCTGTCCAACTCCTTGTCTTGCTGATGACTTACTTGCCGCCGTCGACGGCAATGATTTGCCCGGTTACGAAGGACGCCAACGGCGACGCGAGAAACACGGTGACGTTGGCGATATCCTGCGGTGTGCCTAGGCGGCCGAGTGCGATGCTGCGCATCAGGGCGGCCTGCTTCTCTTCGCCCATCGCGTCCCATTGGGCCTCGGTTGCGGCATTCGTGCGAACGAAGCCGGGCGCGAGCGCATTCACGCGCACGCCGTGAGGGCCCAACTCATGAGCGAGCTGGCGGGTGAGGCCCAGCGAGGCGTGTTTGGCCGCGCAGTACGCCTGCACGCCCGTGAGCGATGCCTGCAGCGCCGCGCCGGAGGCAATCGTGACGATGGCACCGCTTTTCCGCGCTTTCATCACGGGGGCAACGGCGCGAGCCAGCGCGAACGCGCTGCCGAGATTGATGTCCATGATGCCGTCCCATTCGGCGTCGGTGACCGACTCGATGGGCTTGTGGGCGTGTCCCATGACCCCGCCGGCGTTGTTCACGAGGACGTCCACCTTGCCGGCCGAATGAGCGACGGATGTGATCCAGTCGGCCGCCGCGCGCCGGTCGAGCAGGTCGACGACCGCGGTCCGTACGCCTTTTTCCTCGAGCGGGCGCAGGGCGGCTTCGCTCACGTCGGTCGCGTAGACCGTTGCACCCAGCTCGGCAAATTGCGTGGCGATGGCGGCCCCGAAGGTGCTGCCGGCGCCGGTGACGGCGACGACCTGCTCCGAAAAATCCAGTTTCATGCGATCAGCTCCAGAAGGTTGGCGTCCGCGAGGGCGCGTCGGCCGTCTTCGATTTCGTGAATCATGTTTTGCAGGGCCGCGAGGGTAGGCGTCGCGATGCCGAGGCGCAGGCCGGCGCGGACCACTTCGCCCACTTGCATGTCGACTTCGGTTTTGCGCTTGCGGATGGCGAGGTCGCGCCATATGCCGGAGTGGGTCTTGGCATTGGGCCGGTTGAATTCGACCATCGCGGCGACCGTGGCTTCGACTTCGGCAACCGGCGCGTTGGCACGGAATGCCTCGGGGCGAAAGCCGTTGAAGCCCTTGGGCGCGATGCCTTGCGCGGCGGCCACGCTCATGACTTCGCAGCCGAGCCGCTGCCAGAGCGGCAGCAGCTCGGGACGGGCGAGGCAGTCCGCAATGCCGAGATCGCCCACGGCTTGCGCATGAAGCATCGCTCCGTAGGCGAGCTTGCCCCAGAGGTACGCGTTGATGTCGTCGGTGGCGATGGCCTCGGGCTCGAAATGCCGCATGTCCGCGAGCAGTTGTTCGAGGCGCGCGCTCGGCGAGCCGTCGAGTTCGCCGAGCACGACCGCTGCGCGATTGCCGAAGTGGACTTCGCCAGGGCCGATCCAGTCGGCCCCGAAATTGACGAAGGCGCCGATCACGCGCTCCTTGCCGACGATCTGCGCGATGTAGTTTTCGCACAGGCCGTTTTGCAGCGAGAGCACGTAGCCGTGATCGTCGAGGAACGGCGCGAGACGCCGCGCTGCCTCTTCGGTGTGCTGTGCCTTGACGCACAGGAAAATGCGTCGCCATTTTCCCGTGAGTTCCTGAGGCGTGAAAGCCGGCGCGGTAACGTGCGGATTGCTGACCGGCCCCGTGATGGCGAGGCCTTTGCCGGGTGTGCGGATCGCGTCGACGTGCTCCGCGACGACGTCCACGAACGTCACGTCGTATCCGGTTTGCCGCAGATGAGCGCCGACCGTGCCGCCAATCGCGCCGGCGCCCCAGATCAGGATGTCATGTTCCATGCTTTCTATCAGCCCGTGTGGTCAATCAAGTGATCCATGAGCCGTCTCCTTGAGGCCAAGAATGACCACGCCCGAGACGATCGCCGATGCAATCAGGTAGTACGCCGGAGAGATGGGCGAGCCGGTCTGCTGGATCAGCGTGGTGGCGATGAACGGTGCGAATCCGCCGAAGATCGCGGTTGCGAGGCTGTAGCCGATGGACAGCAGCGTCGTGCGCGACTTCGTCGGGAACATCTCGCACAACGCGGCCGGCCCGGCTCCCGAGAAGGCGGCGATAAAGATGTTGAAGAAGATCTGGATCGCGAGCGCGTTGCCGAGGCTCGGGTGCTTCAGCAGCAGCGAGAACAACGGGTAGGCAAAGATCGTGAAGACGATGCAGCAGGAGAGGAGCAAGGGCTTGCGGCCCCAACGGTCGGACAGCCAGCCGAAAAACGGCGTCGCGGCCACCAGGATGACGAGCGCGATGGCATTCGAGGTGAGCGCCTGCATCTGCGTGAGGCCGACATGCTGCACCATGAAGGTCGGCAGGTAAGACAGCATCACGTAGTACGAAACGGTCCAGATGATCGTGAAGCCGAACGCCCGGCTCATCATCGCGAAGGCTGCGCCTTTGGTCGGCTTGGCGACCGTCTCGCCCTTGGCCTGCGACTCTTCGAAAGCGGGCGTTTCGCGCAGCGTGCGGCGCATGTAGACGCCCACGACCACGAGGATCCCGCCGAGCAGGAACGGCACGCGCCAAGCCCATGCGTCCATCTGCTGCGCCGTGAACATCGAGGTGACGACGGTGACGACCAGACTCGAAACGAGGGTGCCGCTCGCAATCGATGCCTGACCGAAGCCGCCGAAAATGCCGCGCTTGCCATCGGGCGCCGACTCCACGATCAGCGAAGTGGAACTGCCCCATTCTCCGCCGGCCGCGAGCCCCTGGGCGATGCGCAGAACCACGAGCAGAGCGGGGGCGATGACGCCGATGTTCTGGTAGGTCGGAAGCAGGCCGATCCCGACCGTGCCGAGCGCCATGCCGAAGATCGTGATCTGCAGCGCGATCTTGCGGCCGAGCGTGTCGGCGATGCGTCCGATGATGACGCCGCCGAGCGGGCGGGCGAGAAAGCCGACGCCGAAGGTCGCGAAACTCGCCAGCAGGGCCACGACCGCGTCGCCCTGGAAGAACTTGTGGCCGAGCGTCGGGGCGAGAAAGGCGTAGACGATCAGGTCGTAGTACTCCAGCACGTTGCCGATCATGGCCGCCGCCAGTTGCTTGCGCGGTTTGACCTCTTCGTGGGCCATCTTCATTTCCTCACTAGCCAGAAGGGTGTTTGAGCTTCTCATGCGATTCGCCTGTCGGTTGTCTTGAATGCACGTCGGTGATGCTTATGCAGCGACGTTCGTATATACGAACGTCGTTCGTATTTGAAAACATATTTTCACGAGCAAAAGTCCGTGCCTACTGGGGTTAACCCGTCACGTGCCGCAACGGCCGGCCTGTCGTGGCGTATCCGCGGCCGCGTATCCGTTGCCGGGGCTGACGCGAACCGACTAGCGTATGATTCCGGGCTATCGTAAAAATGACTGATGAACGGCCCGCGAGACGGGAAGTCACTGCTAATCGAAGAGATCACCATGAGTGAGGTTGTGCGCTCCGCGGCGCGAGTCCTGGACCTTCTGGAATTTTTTGCCGGCCTCGAGGGGGCTGCAAACCTGGCCACGGTCACCGCCACGTTCGGCCTGCCGAAGAGCAGTGCCTTTGGCCTGCTGAAGACGTTGTGCGCGCGCGGCTACCTGGTTCGCGACGACCGGGGCATGTACGAGCTGAACACGTATTTCCGCGAGCATGGTTTCGGCTGGGGCGGCGACCAGATGGCGCGCGTGCTCGCGCTCGTCGAACCGGTCATGTCCGCTTTGGGCGAAGAGCTGGGCGAGACGGTCACCCTCGGCTCCCTCACCAACGACGGGCACATCAAGATCGTCAAACAAACGCTTTCCAGTCAGCCGGTTCGCTATGAAGGGTTTTCGAACAGGCTGCTGCCGGTTCATTGCACGGCGATGGGGCGGGTCATCCTGTCGGTGCTGCCGGAAGACATCGGCCATCGCCTGCTGCGGCAGCACGAGATCGTTGCGGTCACGCCGGTCACGATCACCGACCTGAAGCGCATCGAGCAGATCGTCGCGCAAGCGCGGATCGACGGCTACTGCGTGGTGGCCGACGAGTCCGACCTGGGCGGGACCGGCGTGGCGACGTGCATATCCGGCGGCCCAGGCCGCCCGACGCTTGCCTTGAACGTCGCCTGCATATCGGCCCGCTTCCCGGAGAAACGGGAGCGCGTCATCGCCGCGCTCATGCGCGAGGCGGAAAAGCTGCGCGAACTGACGGGCCGCTAGTTTTACGACGAGGTGAACGCGACGGTACGCTTCGGCCGCTCGTCGACCGAGAGCGAGAAAACGTCCGGTCGCGAATAGTGGCCGGTCACGTCGAAATCGTAGCGAGCCCGAATGATTTCATCGGTATCGATCTCGGCCACGACCAGTCCCGTCTCGCCGTGCAGCGGGCCGGCGAGCACTTCGCCCAGCGGCCCGACGATCAGGCTTCCGCCGTTGATCAGAGGACGGTCTTTGTCCCAGCCGGGCACCTCGATGCCCAGCGCGGCCGGCGACGGCTGCACCTGGCACGCACTGATGACGAAGACCCGGCCTTCGTGAGCAATGTGCCGCATGGAGCATTGCCAGATGTCGCGTTCGTCGACCGTGGGCGCGCACCATATCTGCACGCCTTTCGCATACATCGCCGTGCGCAGCAACGGCATATGGTTCTCCCAGCAGATCGCCGCGCCGACGACGCCGGTCTTTGTTTCCACCGCCGGTAGCGTCGAGCCGTCGCCTTGTCCCCAGATCAGGCGTTCCGTTCCCGTCGGCATCAGCTTGCGATGTTTGGCCACGAGTCCGTCATCGGGGGTGAAGAACAGCGCGGTGCAATACAGCGTGCTTCCCGAGCGTTCGATGACGCCCATGACGATCGACGCATTGCATCGCGAGGAGAGTTCGGCGAGCGCGTCGGTTTCCGGGCCGGGCACGTCGATCGCGTTCTCGAAATACCTGGCGAAGACTTCACGCCCTTCGGGCAGCCGGTAGCCGAGCCGCGTGCCGAATGTCTCGCCTTTCGGGTAGCCGCCGAGCAAGGCTTCGGGCATGACGACGAGACTCGCGCCGGATGCGCGAATCTGATCCTCGAACGACAGGATATGTTGAAGCGTTGCCGCTTTGCCCTGCGGTGATGCGCCGATCTGCAATGCGGCAACTGTCGATTTAGGCATGGTGTTCTCCAGGGGAACCGTTGATGCGCTCATCATCGCGCAGCCATAGAATGGAGAAAACGCATATCTCAACTTTCCGATATGAGCCATATTGATATCTCGACGGTCGACCTGAATCTTCTGAAAATCTTCGAGGCGCTGTTTGAGGAAGGCGGGGCAAGCCGGGCCGCAATCCGCCTGGACATGACGCAGTCCGCAGTCAGTGCCGCATTGAGGCGGCTTCGGGACGTCTATTCGGACACGCTGTTTGTCCGCACGGGGCGCGGACTTGCGCCGACTTCGAGAGCCCGGGAACTGAAACCCATCATCAGCGAGGCGCTCGACCGATTTCGTCTCAGTCTCACGATCTCGACGCCGGACGCCAGGTCTTTTTATGGCCGCGCCGTATCGATCGGCCTCTCCGACGACATCGAGATCGCCGTGGGACGCAAGATCATGGATGCGGTTGACCGGCGCGCCCCTGGCTTGCGGATCATTTTTCGACAGACGTACAGCCAGATCGTCAGCGATTCGCTGGCAAACCAGGAAATGGATCTGGCTATCACGGCGGGCGGACTCGCGTTGCGAGGACTCGGCCATCAGGTGCTGGCCGAGGGGGACTATGCCTGTCTGGCCGACCGTGCCAGTCTCAAGGGCGCGGCAAGCGAATTGACGATCGAGGAATATGTCGCGCGTGGGCATATCCTCGTGTCTGCCGGCGGCGTGGTGGGGATTGTCGACGAAGGGCTGGCCGCACTCGGCCTGAAACGCAAGGTCATCGGATCGACCACGCATTTCGCCGGCTTGCCCTTTTTATTGAAGGGGAGCCGCGCCGTGGCGACGATTCCGCGGCACGCGGCCGATGCGATCGCGCGCATGACGGGTTTGCGGTTGCTGGCCTGTCCGCTGGTCCTGCCACACTATGCCATCGAGCTTGGTTGGCGTAACAGTTCGCTGCGCGATGCGGCGGTCGTTACGGTTCAGGCTGCGATTGTGGAGTGCTTTGCCAATTTTGCTTCGCGCTGATAGGAGGATCGATCGAATGGCTCTCAACGATCTCCGCCTGATTCTGCCGGATACGATCGGCCCACGCCGCTCGTTCCCGGGCGCGCAACACGCGGCTGAATGACAGCGGTCATTTGCCCCGCGCCCTGACGAGGCGATCACCGCCCGTTGTCGCGTTTAAGCGCGGATGGTCCCTTTCACCTAGCCGAACGCCGGCTCCGAGAACCGCTCGATCCAGGCCGCCAGGCGGTCGGCCGCAAAACTGGCCGCCCGCGTGCCGGCGCGGCAGACGATGGCGTCGCCGTCGCGCACGAACTGCAGGGCGCCGCCGGCTTCTTCCAGCCAGAGCAGGCAGGCCAGCCAGGCCGCGTGTTCGCTCGATACGGCTTGACCGACCGGGCGGGTGAGGAACTCGCTCAGCGTGGCCGGCGAAGTCCAGATCAGCGCATCGCCGTCGCCGCGCCCCGCGGCGCCCAGAACTTCGGTCACGACGCGCACCGCATCGGCCGCGCCGCGCCCCGCATTCTGCGTGCGCAGCTCCGCGAGGCGCGTGCCGACCGCGTGGCCGAAGCGCCCGCTGCATTCGCTCTCGGCACGCACGAGGTCGGCGTAGTCCATGCGCTGCCAGTCCGGCTCCACCTTGCGCGTACCCGCCAGTTCGGTGCCGGCCAGGTAGGTTTCCACCGGCTGGAAGCGGTCCGGGCCGATCAGGCTCGCACACAGCGTGTGCACGATGCCGACGCGGGTGGCCACGGTCTGCGTCTGCAGCACGCCGAGCTTCTCGCGCACGAGCTGGTCGCGTTCCTTGCGCAGTCCCGCCAGTTCCAGCGCCTGCTTCATTTCCATGCGCAGCGCCGAGATGTCCCACGGCTTCTTGATATAGCGATGTATCTGGCCCTGGTTGACGGCCTCGACGGTCTGGTCCAGTTCCGAATAGGCCGTCGTCAGAATCCGCACGATGTGGGGATAGCGCTCGCGCGCATAGCGCAGCAGTTCGTTGCCGTATTCGCCCGGCATGCGCTGGTCGGACACCAGCACGGCCAGGCTGGCGGCGTGGGCGTCCAGCATCGCCTTGCCGTCTTCCACGGAGGCGCCCGTCACCACCGGCGCGATCGCGCCGATGGCGCGCTCGAAGTATTTGACCGCGGTGGCTTCGTCGTCAACGAACAGAATCGCCGGGGGCGGTGTCTGGTCGGCAATCGTATTGCTCATTGGTCACTCCTGTGCATTCGAATCTTCAAATTGGGGCAATCCAGCGCCACGCTCGTGCCGGAGCCGGACGCGGATGCGATCCCGATACGGCCGCCCGGGAACGGCATGACGCGCTTGCGGAAAATCATCTTGAAGCCGCTCACGCCGGCGCGAGCGATAACTGCTTCGAGCAACGCGCGCGGCATCACTTCGGGCGCGATATCGGGACTGCCGTCGCCGCGGCCAGCACCTCGCGGACCGCGCTCACGCCTAGCGGCTTCTCCAGGATTCGAAACACCTCGCCGGAATTGACCACTTCCAGCAGCGCGCCGTAGTCCGCGTAGGCGGTCACGAGGATTCGCACGATATGCGGATACTCCCGGGCGACCTGCCGCAGCAGCTCGTCGCCGTTCGGGCCCGGCATGCGGAAGTCGGTCACGAGGACCGCCACCCGCGCACCTTCGCGGCGCAGGATCGACATGGCTTCGTCCGCGCCGTCGGCGAGCAGCACCTCGTAGTCGCCGCCGGCCGAACGCGCGAAGTACTTGCGGGCCAACTCCTCGTCGTCGACATAGACGACGGTCTGCCGGGCTTGTTGTGTCTCGCTCATCTCGGCATCACTCGACGCGTGGCAGGTCGAAGTTGAACGCGGTCCATTCGCCCAACTGGCTTTCTGCGAACAGGGTGCCGCCGTGCCGCTCCACCACCGCATAGCTGATGGACAGGCCAAGGCCGAGGCCCTGGCCGACTTCGCGGGTCGTGAAGAAGGGTTCGAACACGCGCGCCAGATTTTCCGCGGCAATTCCCGGGCCGTTGTCGCGCACATTCACGTGCAGCCGCTCGTCGCGCCATTGCGCCATGACATGAAGCTGCGGTGCCGCGGTGCCGGCCTTGTGCATGGCCAGCGCGGCATTCGAGAACAGGTTGATGAGCACGCCGATGATGGCGGCTTCGTCGCCGAGCACCAGGGTGTCGCCAGGCAGCTCGCGCGTGAGCGTCACGCCGCGCAGCTCATGGGCGCTCAGCCGGATCGACGCGTCGAGCGCCTTCTCGAACAGGAACGGCACGCCCTCCGCGGTCGCGCCGGGCTTGCGATAGGCAAAAGTCTTCAGGTCCGACACGATGTGCTGGATGCGGTGCATGCCTTGCCGCGCGTCCGTCAGGCATTCCTGCAGCGACGGGCTTTCCTTGACCTGCGATTCTTCCATGGCCACTTCGATCGCCATCAGGCAGAAGTTGACCGGGTTGTTGACCTCGTGCAGCAGCCCCGCGGACAACGTACCGATGGCCGCCATCTTCTCCTGCTGCAGCAACTGGCCCTTGATCTGCGACAGGCTTTCATTGGTGCGGGCCAGCTCGTCGTTCTTGTGCGCCACTTCGTCCTTGAGCCGGAAAAGCTGGAAACGGCCCTTCTCGTTGAAGTAGGTGTAAATGGAACTGGCCACCGCGCAGAAGAAGATCAGGATGAGCTGGAACTGGAATTTGCTCGGGTCCAGGATGCCACCCGGATGGGCCTGGCAGGCGATGTAGTAGAGCAGGACCGTGGCGAGGCCGAATGCCAGCGTCTGCCAGTAGCCGGCGGGAAACAGGATGCCGACCGCGAAGATCGTCAGCATGAGCCCGGCATAGAACAGCGACGCCTCGCCCTGGGTGGCGTAAATCATCCACGAGATCATGACCTGCGGCAGCAGCAGCCAGAAGAAGGTGATGACCTGCACGTGGCGTTTACCCGCTTTCGTGTAAAGCGAGAGCAAGGCCAGGCCGATGGCCGCGCTGGTCAGCACCCGGACGATGGCAAAGCGCTTCTGCTCGGCCGGATACACGACATAGTCCATCGCCACGCCCATCAGCACCAGCACGATCACGGTCAGGCCGCCGGCCTTGCTGCACAGCAACCGGTAGTCGCGCAGCTCTTCACGATAGTTCGATTGCAACCCAACCAGGGATGTCGTCATCTCAGGCTACTTGTTGCGGGCCGATCACCGCCTCGGCGAACACGTTAACGCCGGTCGGGTCCGTGTACAGACGCGGCTCGCCGCAGTTCTCCGGCATGATGTCGGCCATCTGCGCCTCGTTGCGATAGATCAGGTACCACTCCAGCACGTGTTCCATGCTGAAGCGCTCCGGGTTGTCGGCGTGGACGTTGGTGACCAGCAGGCGGCCGCCGCGGCGGATACGGCTGGCGAAATACTGGTTCAGCCGCGCACAGACCTTGTCCGACAGGTAGTCGAACAGGCCCGCGCAATAGACCGCGTCGAACTCGCGGACGTCCGCCGCATCCGCATCCATGCGGCGCTTGAGCAGGTGATGGACCGAATCGTGCGTGTAGCTGATGCTCATGCGCGCGGCCTGTTTCTGCGCGATGGATCCGAGGCGCTCGCGCGTCCAGTCCAGGGTCTCCTGGCTGAAGTCGAGCAGCTCGAACGACAGCCACTCCGGTTCGTCGTATTCATGCATGAAGCGCTGGATTTCCTGAGCGGGGCCGCAACCCACGTTCAGCACCCGGAACGGCCGCTGTGCAGCGCGCGCTTCGTTGGCCAGCCGGGTCAGGTAGTCCATCAGCAGATCGATGCGATTGCGGTGCGCGCGTGCCACGGCCGTCTGCAGGAAGGCCGCGTTGACGATCTGGAAGTACGTGCTTGGGCCCTGGCGAGGATCGTCGAGCATCTGGTTGACCATCTGGTAGTCGCCGGCATAGCCGAGCGGCTTCGTGAAGGTGCGGAAGACGAAGGGCGAGCGCAGCAGCAGCGGATGGAGCGCGGCCTGGGCAAAGGCACGGTGCGCCGGCGCCAGTTCTTCGTCGACGAGGCGCGCTTCGCCTTCGAATTCGTCGAAGTAGAGCTTGGTCTTTTCCATCAGCGGCGATGCCAGTTCGAGGAAAAAGTCCTCGCGCAGGCTTTTGCCTTCCTTCGGCATGGTGTCGCCCAGGTCCGCCTGCTCGACCCAGCGCGACATGTCCGAGAGAAACGCCCGGATCTGGTTGACCGCGATCTGGTAGTCACGGCGGATCTGGAAACGCTCGGTCCAGTCCTGCACGAAGCGGCTGGCTTCTTCCCCCACCGCGCGCGCTTCGAGCGTGCCGCCGCTCAGTTCCCGCCACTCGGCGATCAGCGTGACGGAGACAATGGCCGTCAGGCCCGTATTGACCATGCTGATGACGACGGCCTTGCCCGAATAGACGTGTTCCACGCCCATCTTGACCGACAGGTCGCTCAGCACCTCGCTGACCTGGACGATCGAGTAGGGGTTATAGACTTCCATCACCAGGGACTTGCGCTGGAGATTGATGATCGTGCCCCGTACCTGCTCGCCTTGCGAGTTGAGGAAGCTCACTACCGGATCGATTTGCGTTTTGTAATACACAATATTGCGGCCAGGTAAGTACTACGAGAAGCTGGTTTGAAATTTGGTGCGCCATACCCCAGAGCAGCCAGGCTGGCAGGTCGGCCAGCCTGGCACCGATGGTTTCCCTCGTTCAGACGCTGAAGCGTCGCCATCGGTATTTCAGTTGCCGCCACGGCAACCGGTTTTTTCTGGGTGGGCACCACTTCTTCCCGAACTGCATCGGCGAGACAGGTTATGCCTCTGTCCTGCACGCGTCGCCTCGCGACAGCACATGCGCTAACGGCACCACGGTTTTAACGGGACTCGTTAGCCAAGGCGCTGAAGGCCGGTTTCGGAACGGATTGCGGAACGAAATGGGCCTGTGCGATTGCAGCATTCTACTGATAAAAAAGAATGCTGTCGTGCAGCGAGGATTTCGTCGGCGAGGCTTTCCGGCGGCACTCGACAGGCGGCGTATGGAAAACGAAGGCAAGCTGCGGAGCAGCTTGCCAGGGCGCTATATTCGGATGATTAAGGGGCGTGAGTGCGAGAGTCGCGCATTGCGAATTGTGCATGGCGCATAGCTCTCCGGATATTGCGGCGGGGTAACACTATCTTCGTTTCAATAGTGTGTTTTTCTTGGGGTGAATCTCGGCGAGAAGCTGGAGTTGTTTTGCTATAGGCCGCGCATGAATCTGTGGTCGTGTTTCTCGTATATCTCGTACTCGGTGCCATTCGCTACCTCTGTAATTGGTGCGTGCATGCGAGGCAAAGACGACGCGGTTTGCGGACCTCGTGTCGACAGCATGACAGGCTGTCAAGCCACCTATCGAACACCGCCCAAAATGCACTCGACCTCGCTCGCGACTTTCAGAAGCGCGCCATCGTCGCCTGGCCTTGCCACGATCTGCATGGCAACGGGCAGCGAATCCGTGGGCGATGCAAGCGGAATGGAGATCGCGGGAAAGCCCGACACGTTGAACGGCGCCGTGTAATTCATGAGCGCTTGCCGCACGGTCCCCGACCAGGCGCCTATGGACAGGGTCTGCATGCCCGTCAACGGTGCCACGCACGGACAGGTCGGCAGGAGCAGATAATCGACTGTCGCGAGAGCCGCGTGTAGCCGTTGAATGAATGCATGCCTCGTCTGCTGCGCGTCCGCGTAGCCGCGAATCGTCCTGTCCTGCGCCATCGCGAGCCGCTCCTGGGTCTCCGCGCCATAGCCGGCAGCAATGCGGGATAACGGGTTTCGTCGCAGGTGTTCGATACTGCCTTCGGTCAGCACGATGGTGGCGAACGAATCGTACACGCCGTCGAAGAGTGTCTTCGTCTCGACGTGCTCCATCGCGAATACGCCGCTGAGTTTGCCCACCGCATGCTCGAATGCCGTGGCGACTTCCGCGCTGAGCGGCACCGGCGGAATGGAATGGATGACGCCGAGCCGCGCGGAGAGCCATGCATCGCTTTCGCAGATGTCGATGTTGCTGGCGCCGGCCAGGATCAGAATGTCGTCGACATTGCGGCCAAGGAAGCCCGGATGATCGACGCTCGGAGCAAGCGGAAAAATGCCGCGCGTCGACAGCTTGCCCAAAGTCGGTTTGAAGCCTGCGACTCCGCAGAGTGCCGCGGGTATCCGGACCGAGCCGCCCGTGTCGGTGCCCAGTCCTGCCGCCACGGCGCCGGCCGCGATCGCCGCTGCCGCGCCGCCGCTCGATCCGCCGGGTATGCGATGCGTGTCCAGCGGATTCAGGGTATCGCCGAATGCCGTGCTCGATGTCGTGACGCCCCAGGCAAACTCGTGGGTGGTCGTTTTGCCGATGACGATCGCGCCTTTTTCCACGAGTGTCCTGACGATATCGGCGTCGGCGTCGGGAATATGGCCCAGATAAGCCGGCGAACCATAACGTGTTTCGATACCGCGAGTGTCGATCAGATCCTTGACCGCGATCGGCACGCCTTCGAGCGGCCTCGGCTGGCCCGCAGCATAGCGTCGATCGCTCTCGGAAGCCGCGCGCAAGGCGTGATCCCAATCGATCACCGAGAACGCATTGAACTGCTTCCTGCTGTACTCCGCACGTTCGAGCGCCGACTCCGTCAGCTCGCGGGAGGTCGCGCGTGCACTGCGTAGCGCGGTGAGCGCGTCACGCAAACCCGGCGCGCGGGTCGTCTCGTCGGAGACCATCGCATTGTGACTCGTTACCATAGATGCTCCAGAAACGTTTCGAGTGCGGCCGGGCTGTGATCGTTCAGGTCGCCGACTTCGGTCGGATAGTTCTTCTGGAGCAGTTCGGCAACCTTGACGAGATGAGCTTGATCGAAACGGAGGTCTCTCAGCCTCGATGGCAAACCGAGCCGTTCGACGCATGCCGATATCCTGTCGGCCAGCAGAAACGCGGCTTCTTTGTGCAGGGCACCGGCGCAAAAGATCCGCAGTTTGTCGCCGTAGCGGTCCGTGCTGGCGCGCAATACCGGCGCCAGCGTGATGCACGAAGTCGCGCTATGCGGCAGGCCGAACGTACCCCCGAGGATGTGCCCGATGCGGTGGCTCAGACCATAGAGGACCGATGCGGGGAAGAAATAACATTGCCACGCAGCGAGCTGGAGTTGCAGCAGATCGTCGAGCGTAATGAGGCCCTGCTCCAGGGCGTCGCGGGTCTCGAGCCCGTGCGGCCACTTTTCGAGCACCGAGAAAAATCGCTCGACGCCGGCTGACGCCAGCACCGCATGCGGATGCGCCACATCGACTTCCCGCATGCCTTCGACGGCATGGTCGATTCCCTTGATCGCCGAAGTCAGCAGGAGCTCGCGAGGCGTATTCAATAGAAGCCTCGGATCGAGCGCCACGACTTTGGGCACCGTATCGCGGACCGCGTAGCTTCGCTTGAACGGCTCCGCACCATGAGTTTCCGTGACGCCGAAATAGTGCGAAAACTCTGCTCCCGACAAGGTGGTGGGAAAAGCGGCAATCGGCAGAAAGCGCCCCGTGCGCTCGTGGTGAAAGTGCGAGGCGGCCTTGGCCGCGTCGAGAACGGAGCCGCCGCCGAGCGCGACGATCGAATCGGCACCGAGCCGCACGGCTTCGTCGAGGCCATGTCGAACGGCCGTGTCCGGGGCGTGGGCCGGCAGTTGGCTGAAGATGCCCACGGCTTGTTCGAGATGGGCGGACAGATGCTGTTCGTAGAATGGCCGCAGACGCTCGACCGTAAAAACCAGCGGCCGTCCGATGCCGTGCTGTCCGAGTGCCGCCGCCGATTCCGCGAGGATGTCACGTCCCCAGTAGATCGCACCGTGGGGAAGCCAGTTGAGACGTTGCATCGATTCTGCTCCAGGGAGAACGTTGTCTGTCATGTTCCGATGGAGACCAGGATAGGGGATCGCGCCGTGTTCTGGAATACGCGCTGCGTGAACGCAGCGTCCAGAAAAATCGAACGTGGCGTGAACGGCGCACGTCGCGCCGCTGTCATGCGGAAAGCGCGCGGCGGTGTGGGCTCAGGAAGTCGATGCCTGGCCGAAAGCCATCACTCTGGGCAGTTCCGCCGCGAGGAAATCGACGAGTGATCGTACGGCCGGAAGCAGTCCCTTGCGGTAAGGGATCAGCGCGGAAATATGCGCTTCGGCGGCGATCCATCCGGGCAATAGCTGACGGAGCGTGCCGGCTTGCAGTTCGGCGCGGCAGATATAGCCGGGCAGCGCCGCGATGCCGAGATTGGTGCTCGCGGCCTCTTTGAGCGAAATCAGGTTGTTGCTCTGGTAGCGCGGCGCGATCGGGACCGTGACGAGTTCGCCGCTCGGCCCCTGGAGTTGCCATTGCGACGGACCTTTGCGGGCGATCGAGAGCGTCGTGTGCGCTTCGAGCTGTTCGGGACGTTCGAGTGGCGGGTTCTGTTCGAGGTATTCGGGGCTGGCAAACAGATACCATGGCGCGCTCGTCAGCGGCCGTTGAATCAGATTGGAATCCTGAAGCCTCGTAGCGTGTCCGCGAATCGCAAGATCGTAGCCTTCGCCCACGATGTCGACCAGGCGATCCGTCGCGTTTTCGTGGATGGACACTTTCGGATGCGCGCGCAGGAAGGCCGGCAGCACATCGCGCAGGATGTATTGCGCAATTTCGATCGGGGCGGTAATGCGGATGACCCCGCTAGGCTCGGCGAGCCGCTGGCGCATGGCTTCTTCGGCGACTTCCGCGCTACGCAGCAGCGCAACCGCATATTGATAGAACTCCGCGCCGACCTCGGTCATAGAAAACTGCCTTGACGTACGGTTGATCAGGCGAACGCCCAGGAAAGCTTCGAGTTCCTTGATGCGGTGGCTCAGCGTGGACTTCTGGACCCCGAGCATGTCGCCGGCGGAGGTGAATCCGCCACGGTCGGCAACCTGTACAAAGAAGTAGACGTCCTTCAGGTCAAGCATTGTTTTCGCCTTGTTGATGGTTTGCGGCCGCGCTTGCGGCTCCACACGGAGCCGGGTGGGGCACAGTGTACTGCGTGCGGCGCGAGAGGGCGGGTCTCGCGGGCAGTGCGCGGCGCGCTATTTCATGATCGTTCGCCATCGTCGAACTTATCGTTCAACCGGCAATGTTTTCTCAATCGAAACGTACCGACTAAGCTTTCGGTGACCAATCAGGATCAGTCACGATCTTCGCGATTGGATGTGAGAAACCATTTCAGGCAGGAGGCAATCATGGTAGCGATCAAAGGATTTCATCACTTGACGGCGGGGGTGGGCGGCGCGCAGGAGGACGTCAGTTTCTATGTGAAGCTTCTCGGGCAGAAGCTTGTCAAGAAGACGGTATTGTTCGACGGGAAAGATCCGATCTATCACCTGTACTACGGCAATCCGGATGGCGAGCCGGGAACCCTGGTGACCTCGTTTCCGTTCAGGCAGAAGGGCGTCAAGGCACGGGCCGGATCGGGACAGGTGCGGGTCATCAACTATTCGGTGCCGCGCGATTCGCTCGGGTTCTGGCGGGCACGATTCAGTGCCATGGGGGTGGCGCACGACGATGCGGTGACCGAGCGCTTCGGCGAAAAACGTCAACGGTTCCAGCATCCGTGCGGCATCGAGTTCGATCTCGTGGAGACGGACGCCGATACAAGGCAGCCTTGCACGACCGACGATATTCCGGAAGACGTTGCCGTGCGCGGCGTGCATAGCGTTACGCTCTCGCTGCGCGAGGTGTCGGAGTCGATCCCGTTCATGAGCGAGGTTCTCGATTTTCGCTATGTCGGAGAGTCCGGGCCTTACCATCGCTTCGAGACGCATACGGGCGGGCCCGGGATGGTCGTCGAATTTCTTCACGAGCCGGATCGTCACCAGGGTTCGACGATCTATGGCGAAGGCACGGTTCATCACGTCGCGTTTGCGGTGGACAGCAAGCACGATCAGGATGCACTCAAGACGAAGCTGATGGGGCTCGGCTATATCGACACATCGGAATCGGTCGACCGGAACTACTTTCGTTCGATGTACTTCAAGATGCCCGGCGGCGTTATTTTCGAAGCGGCGACAACCGATATCGGCTTTGCCATCGACGAAGAACCCGGACATTTCGGCGAGGAGTTCCAGTTGCCGCCCTGGCTCAGGGAGCGCAAAGATGAACTGCTCGGGCGGCTGGAGCCGATTGCCGTGTGATGTTGTGGTCGGCGCGCGCGGGTAACGATGTGGGCGGGTCGGAACGGAAGGCGTGTTCGCGAGGCAGTGTGCAGGCGATTTGTCAGCGCCATGGGCATGAGGTGCGGACGATCTCCTGTTCCCAGCCGACGCTCGTCCGCCACCCGCGAATACCCGACAGAAAAGCGCCGCCGGCGGTTTGTGGCCAATCTCCTCAAACCGCGCATTGGTAGAACGAACCGTACGAGGACATGTAATATGGCAAGCAGCTTTTCGCGAATTGCCGGGAAGTTGTAGCGGCCCACCTATTTCCAACCAATCCGTGGCAACTCAGACGGCAATCGACATACTGGAAGTCGAACTCATGACACTTGAGGAGCCGAGCCCATGGGAAGCATCAATGCAGTGCTGGCGGCTGCCGTCGTTTTCGTCGGCAGCCATTTCCTATTGTCCCATCCGTTGCGCAGCCGCCTGGTCGGCGCAATTGGCGAAGCGGGCTTCCAGGGCGTCTATTCGCTGATTGCACTCCTGACGTTCGGCTGGCTGATTCTCGCTTATCGAAAGGCACCGCTGACGGCGCCACTCTGGCCAGCAGGCAGCACGCTCTGGGCGATCGTGACCGTGGTCATGCTGATCGCTTCGATTCTTCTGATGGGCTCCCTGATCCGAAACCCGGCGCTGCCCACGGGTGGCCGGCCCGGCTCGTTCCCGGAAGCGGCACTCGGCGTTTACGCGGTGACGCGTCACCCGATGATGTGGTCGTTCGCGCTGTGGGGGCTGTGCCACATCGCGGTGTTCCCCGTGACCAAAAGCATCATCGTCGCGGCGGCCATCGTCGTTCTCGCGCTTGTCGGCGCCGCACTGCAAGACCGCAAGAAGGAGCGCTTGCAGCCCAATCAGTGGCCCGCCTGGGAGTCCAGAACGAGCTATCTGCCGTTCGCGGCTATCGTCGCCGGCCGCGCGCGGTTCGGTGGATTCGGGTTGCACGCTCTGCTGGGCGGCCTCGTCGTCTGGCTCGTGGCGACCTGGGCGCATATCCCGCTCGCCGGTATGGCGGCGGGCATCTGGCGCTGGCTGTAGCGGAATCAACTCCGCTCGCCCCACAGGTCGTCAACGGCGCGGATCGCCAGCAGGTAACCGTTGGCGCCCGCCCCGCAGATCACGGCCGTGGCCGCCACCGAGATCGTCGAGTGGCGGTATTCCTCGGAGCGGCGGTGGATATTGGTGATATGCACTTCCACCACCGGCCGGCGAATCAGCTTGACCGCGTCGAGCACCGGAATCCGTCCGAATGAAAAGCCGGCCGGATTGATGATGAGCGCGGCATCCTGCAGGAACGCTTCCTGGGTCCAGTCGATCAGCGTGCTTTCGCTGTTGGTCTGACGGAATACGCAGTCGAACCCGAGCGTGTCGGCCAGCGCGGCGCAGTTCCGTTCGATGTCCTTCAGCGTGGTGCTGCCGTAAAGCTGAGGCTCCCTCATGCCGAGCATGTTGAGGTTGGAGCCGTTCAGGATGTAGAGCTTGCGAGTCATGGTTTCAATGTGTAGTGGAGCGTTCGAGGGCCGTGTCGCGGGTTTCGCGCGATACCGCGATCATGAGGAAGGAGAGCAGGTTCAGCGAGCCGCAGACCGCGACGATGGCCCACGGCGAACCGTGAAACGCATTGAGCAGCGCCACGGCAACGATCGGCATCGGCCCGCCGGTGAGCAGGTTGGCTCCCGAGTACGATAGCGCGGAACCGGTGTAGCGCGCCTCGGTGGGAAAGGACTCGGCGAACCATACCGGCTGGATGCCGCTCTGGAATTGCGTGAAGCCGAGGAAGGCGCCCATCACGGCCATCGTCATGCCGATCGATCCGTGGTTGAGGATCGGAAAGTAGATTAGGCAGCAGACCAGTGTGCAGAACGAACCGATCAGCAGCGCGCGTTTGCGTCCGATCCGGTCGCTCAGATAGCCGCCCGCCAGTGCGCCCACGATCGCGCAGACGTTGGCGACCATCAGAAGCATGAAGCCCGTCTGTTTCGGCACGCCGAGGTTCTTCGTCAGATAGCTCAGCGAGAAGACCACGATCAGATAGAACAGCGCTGCCGGACCGCAGAAGAACAAGGTCAAGCGCAGCGCGGTACGCCAGTGGAAGCGGCAGACGAGGCCGAGCGGATTGGCGGCGCGTGCCTGCCCGCCGTTCTTTCTGAGCGCTTCGAAGGCCGGCGTTTCGCTGACCTTCATACGGATATAGATGCCGAGCAGCAGAAGCACGAAGCTCGCGAGGAACGGGACTCTCCATCCCCAGGATTCGAAGTCTTCGGTCGACAGCAGGCTTGCCAGCATGAACAGCGCGAGATTGGCGAGGATCTGGCTAAGCGGCGAGCAGATGCCAAGCAGACCTGAATACAGCCCGCGCCGTGTCGGAGACGCATGCTCGACCGCCATCAGTTGCGCACCCGTCGATTCCCCGCCGAGCGCGAAACCCTGGATGATGCGCAGCGTGACGAGCAGCGTCGGCGCGAGGATGCCGACCTGCTGGTAAGTGGGCAGCAGCCCCATCAGGAACGACGACGCGCCCATCACCGAGACCGTGACTAGCATCAGGTTGCGGCGGCCCCAGCGGTCGCCGAGCATGCCGCAGATCACCGCGCCGAGCGGGCGGGCGGCGAGCCCGGCCCAGAAGCTCGCCAGCGACGCGAGCAGCGAGGCGGTCGGGTCGAGCGACGGGAAAAACAGCCGCGGAAAAAGCGTGGCCGCGACAGCGCCGTACAACGCGAAGTCGAACCATTCCAGCGCGGTGCCGACGGTGGCCCCCGCCACGGCGCGACGCGCCATCAAGTGAGAGTGCGCGGATCGTTCGCGCGCGGCGATGTCTGGGTCAGCGAGAACTGACATGGTGTCTCCCCAATGTTCGATATGGTCGGGCGTTCGTATGTGGCGACGAACTGGTGCTATTGTTTGCGCTGCAAAGGCGGGGCGTTCCGCACCGGAATTACATTTCACATCATGAAGAGTGCGCGAGATGTCGCTTAAAAACGGCCTGAGAATTCTCGATTTCCTCGCTTCGCAAGGCGAAGGCGCGGGTCTGCTGGCCATTGCCGATGCACTGGCCTTGCCGCGCAGCACGTGCCACCGCGTGCTCGCGGAGCTCGTCGACGGCGGGTATGTCAGGCAACTGGTCGATCACAGCCGCTACATCCTGACGATGCGCATGACCTCGAATGGCCTCGAATTCCTGAGCCTTACCGGTATCGCGGATATCGCCCAGCCGATCATCGAGCGCGTCGCCGCGCAGACCGGCGAGCTCGCGCGGCTCTCGCTGGTGGACGGCGAGGCGATCATCTGGGTCGGGAAAGCGGACGGACAGCGCACGGGTTTTCGCTACGATCCCGACATGGGCCAGGCCGCGCGGCTTTCGTGCACGTCGACCGGACATGCATGGCTCATGACGATGACCGACGAACAGGCGGTCGCGCTGGTCCTCAAGCAGGGCTTCGGACAACCGAACGAGTTCGGCCCCCATGCGCCGACGACGCTAAAAGCGCTGCTCGGCTTCCTGCACGCCGCGCGCGTGCGTGGCTATGCGATGATCGACGAGGTGTTTGCGCCGCGCATGTCGGCGGTGGCGACGCCGGTGGTGAGCGGCTCGCGCTGCGTCGGCGTCATCAGCCTGGCTGGGCCGAGAGTGCGGCTGACGGCCGAGAAGATTCACGAGTACTCGGTGCCGCTGCGCGAGGCGGCCACTGAACTGGCGCAACTGAGCAATATGGCCGGATTCCCCACGCGGCCGCCGCTCGGCAAGGGATGAACGGCAACGGGAGCGTGTCGTGCGTGGCGCGATCGGGCACACCGTTTCCGCCGATACTTCGCAGTTCGTGAGAATGGATTTTCACAGCTACGAGATGGGTGCTGGGCGACAATTTTTTCCTGTGTTAATCTGCGTTCCCTGAACATTCAATCGACCGGTTTTCACGACCCAAGATGGCTTGCGAAGCGTGTCAGCGAATGCTAGCGAGTGAAATGGCCCAGCCTCACCACGGACTGCGTGCATTGAACAGTCCGAGGAAACTGCGTCCATTACAGCGCCGCCCCGTACTGGTCCAACGGTACAGTTGCCGCCTATGTGGCATCAACTGGATGTGCGAGCATGATCCGGGTAATCCCGAGGTGCCCGACTGGACCTGCCTGTATTCCAACACCAGCATCCTTGACCCGTCGATGGACCTGGAGCCTGATCGGCCGATGCCCGGCTCTCATCAGGACCCCGGGAAGGGCCAGGCTGCCGTCGAGCATGCGGAGCAACTGGTGCACCGATTCAATTAGCGGCGATCGGCACATAGCTCGCTTCGTGTCATGACGGTGTGGCGGAAATAGCCTGGACGACTTCCTTGACAAGCGTGTTGGCTTCGTCGATATCGAAGTGCGGAGTCTGGGCGTTGCCCGAACTGCACAATGATCCATTGCTTCGGCGGTATCACGATGATCGATGAGTGGTGCGATCCAGTCTCATCCTGGACGTGCCGCGGCTGTGTCCTCGAAAATCTTTGCGGGCTGTTGCCCGCTCACGAAACGCTCACGAAAGTTTCGGAGCCGATGTCGTTGAGCCGTGGTGTCCGTCGCGATGCTCGCGGCATAGTCGGGACGTACGAAGCTGCAGCCCGCGACCGATAGGGCGATTGTGGCAGCGAGCCGTCGTTATCTTTCGCGGCGCATTCATCATGTATGAGAGCGGTCGGGGGGCGTGCCACCCGACCGCTCTTACATAGCGACTTCTTCAGGCTGCTTCAGACTGCTTCGCGCTTAGAACCACTGGCCGTTGAGCGCGCCCGGCGCGAGCGAGACGCCACGCAGCACTTCGCCGAAGTTTGCCTTACGCAGCGTGACGAAGCTCTCCTGCGCCGCGCCGCTCACTGTCGTGTTGCCCAGCACGTCGCGAATCGCGACGAGATGGTTCGGGTCTGCGCCCTGATCGCCGCTGCCGCTCACGGTCGAGGTAATGGCCCAGAGGGTGACCGTGCCGTCGCCGTCGATATGGCCCGTGAGATTACGCAGGCCATCGGTGGCCGGAGCCCAAGGCAGGCCGGTCGCGCTGTTCGAGCCGCTCGGGTAGCCCGGCACCGTGTCGGCCGTGCCGAGACCGAGGCCGTTTTGCAGCGTGTAGGCGAGCTTCCACGACTTCGTGCCGGCGTTATACACCCACTTTTGCAGGCCCGCGGTGGTCTGAGCCGCAGCGTGCGTGTAGAGATCGGTGCCGCCCGCGTAACCGTCGCCTTCGTCGGAGACATAGAGCGTGTTGGCATTGGCGAACCAGATGCCGAACGGGTAGGCCGTCGTGGTCGCCGTTTTGTTAGGAGTCTTGGGGAAACCCGCGAGCACGCACACATTGTCTGGCAGGCCGCTCGTCTGGACCGTCGCCGGATTGTAGGCGAGCGGCTGCGCCGGCAGCTTCGCGCCCGGTGCGGGCACGCCCACGCCCGAGGGGCAGGCGTTGCCCGTCGTATCGACGAAGTAGACCGTATTCACGCCGTTGCCGCCGCTGCCCTTCGTGAAGTACACGACGTTGTTGAACACGGTCAGGCCGCGGAAGTTGTCGTCCTTGCCGACCTTGTCGGCCGGGGCGCCCAGCTGCGTGACGGAAAAGCTGCCGAGCGGCGTGGGCGTGCCCGGCGTTTGCTGTGCCTCGTGCTGATGCGTCGCCTCGATAAACTGCGAGCCCGCGCCAAGGATCACGTTCACGGGCTGCGGATTCGCACCGTTGCCCGCGTTGCCGACGGTGTAGTAGAAGCCGTCGCCATTGCCGTTGGCATTGTTGTTGTTGAGAATCGCGTTGCGGCCGTTGTTGCCGCTATACGCGTTGGTCTCGGTGAAGGTGAAATGCCCTTGCTGGTCGACGCGCGCAACGGCGCGATAGAACGCCTCGCCAACCGGATTCGTCGGATCGTTTGCGCCCGGCGTGTTCGAGTTCGACACGTCGATGGCGTCGACGGGCGCGACATAGCCCATGAACGTCAGATACTGGCCGTCCGTGGAGAGGTTCAGGCCAAGCTCGGACTTGGAGCTGAAGCTCGTCACGAGCTGGTCGTGGCCGTCGCCGGGATGCAGGCTGTTCGGCACTTCGAGCGAGTTCACGACTTTGCCGTCCGGCGTGGTGGCATCCAGAAAGATGCGTGCCGTGATGCCGAAGCTCCCATCGTAGAGCGCGTTGTTGAAGACATAGGGATAGGTGCCGTCGTTCGTGGCGCCGTTGCCGCTCGGGCAGCCCACCTGGGTGTTCTTGCAACCGGGCGGCAGGATCGTGCCGGTTTGCACGTTGCTCGACATATTGTCGTAGACGCTGCGGCTGACGACCAGCAGGCCCGGTCCGCCGAAAGACGGATCGGCACTGGCGCCCGCGCTGGCGCAGGCGAGTGCAAGGGCGAGAATGGTAGGACGAAAAGCAGAGCGAGGAGTTGCGATGGCCATCTGAAACACCTCCGTAATGAGTTGAAAACCTCTTGTTGGACGAGCTCGCGCTCAGTCACAACTAACGTAGCGGCATTTCATGAACGATTTGTTGCGAGATGGGGAATGACAAATACAGAACGATTTCTTTCGTTTTTAAATTACTTCGGATGTCTATTTATATGAATAGAAAATAGCTGCTGGGGCAGGGTGTGTCATGGGTTCAGGTGGCGGAGATCGGGGCCATTGATCGTCATTCATGATCGGATGGTTTATTGGGTGAACTACCTGTTTATAAACTTGCATGATTTTTTGAAAGGCGAGGTGCAGGTTGATCCTCGCATGAACGTGAAGTAACGCCATCTGTTTGCGCAGGATAAGTCCGAGGTATCGAAGCAGAATCCGTGTGATGGTCCCAGGGCATTGGCAGCACAGTGGCAATGAAACAGCCGCCATCTTCGCGAAGAACGAACTGGCGAAGCCGTTCTTCGTCCGGCACGCGTGTCACTGGAATCTGCAAAAGGTGGTTGAAAGTATTTTGCAATGTATTGCGGGAAACGCGTGATGTCGAAGACCCACTGTTTTTTCGTAATCCATGTTGCATAAATCTTCCATGCGGTAGCACGCCGATCATCCGGCGGGCCCGCCTTGCTTTACGGGTCCAACCCTTTTTGGCGCTTGGCCCCCGTGTCCTTGTTCATGTCTCTGACACGCTTGAAAGATAAATTGGCCTTTCTGCGTGGCAGGCACATACAGCATAAGCAGTTTCACGATCAGAGCTAACCGAACAGTTCTCTGTTGAACCCGCAACTTTCAGTCAAACCGATCCAGGTGGTCGGTCCGTTACCGAGCCGAAGCATGAGCCCGTTACGAGGCGAGCTTCCTGCAACGGCTCCGCGCATGATCTTCATATTTCTAATTGCCTCGGCGTCGATCAAGCAGGCGATCGAACCGCGGCAAAGCCCCGCCGATGCATCATGGGCCGGGTGTCGGCGCGCACGGTTTCTATCGGGCTATCGTCGACGTCGGCCAACGTGTCCCGGATAGCGCTGCGTGAACGCATCCGGGCAAGACACAAGTCGTTGATTTGCACTGCATAAAATCTATAAACCCTTGCAATGCCATGAAATTGATGAGAACTTTGCCCTCCAGAATCGCCATAGCCGTATCCGTTGCCTGTGCGGCTTTGTGGCTCGCCAAGGCGGCGAAAGCCGAGGAGAGTCCGCCTCCGGCCGCTCAACAGACTCAGGTGCCCGCCACATTGGGGATCGTCGTCGTTACGGGAACGCGAGCAGAGGATGCTTCCGACAACGTCAACGATCCCGACCAGACCGTCAATGTCAGCAAGACCGGCACCCCGCTCGGCGATCTGCCGATGAGTGTCGAGGTCATTCCGCGTGCGATTCTCGACGAGCAGGGCGTCACGTCGTTGCAGGACGCGATCCGCAAGGGCAACGTGTCCGGCGTGAACTATGGCGGCACCGATTCGAAGGGCTTTACCGACCACTTCATGATTCGCGGTCTGCAGGCGCAGACCTATGACGACGGCTTCTCGGACGGCGATCAGGTCAACGGCCCGACGCATTCCCTGCTGGGCGTCGAGCGCATCGAAGTGCTCAAGGGACCGGGGTCCGCGCTGCTCGGCAGCGGGCCGCCAGGCGGCTCGATCAACCTGATCCACTACACGCCTTCGGCACAGTTCCACTGGGGTGGGGACATTCAGGCCGGCTCGTTCGGCACGGTCAACGCCAGTGGCTACGTTACCGGCCCAACCGGCATTGACGGACTGAACTATCGCCTGGATGCTACCGCCGGCCGCTCCGACGGCTACCGTTCGCTGGCATCGTGGAACAAGGAAATCCGTCCCGATCTGCAATGGAAAATCGGCGACCACAAGATCGAATTCTCGCTCGATGCACAGGACTACATGGCAACGCCCGACTCATACGGGATGATCTACTACAAGGGGGCGCCGATCCGCAATGTGCCGTTCGACGCGAAATACTCGACGCCGTTTGCGAATGCGCACGGCAACTATCTGCGTGCCACGCTCTCGGACGAGTGGCGCATCAGCGACTACCTGACGATCAACAACCGTCTGTCGTATATGCACCATACGCTGGACTTCTACAGCAACGGCGACAGCACGCACGCGAAGGTCAAGGGCAACACGTTCACCGGCCGCCAGTTGCGCGATGAGGACGATTCGCTCAACACGCTCGACTATCAGTTGGAGCCGGTCTGGAAGTTCTCGACGGGCAGCATCCACCATACGCTGCTGACGGGCTTCGAATACCTGTACCAGGACCTCAACAGCGCCAAGGCGACGGCGGACCTGCCCGACATCGGCGACATCTTCGCACCGGTGCCGCTGGAAACGTCTATCTCCAGCCTGAAGTTCCTGTGCGCGCCGTCTCACTCGTGCCAGAACGACCATGTGACCGCGAACTTCTACAGCCTTTACGCGACCGATCAGGTGGACGTGACGGACCAGTTGAAGATTCGCGCGGGTGTGCGCAAGGACTGGTTTAATACGTCGCTAGGCCTGAATCCGCTCCCCGGCGAGCCGAACCGCACCGCCAACGACGGCATCACGCTGGTTCAGGGTAATACGTATACACGCAACGATGCGCCGACCAGCTGGAACGCCGGCATCCTGTACAAGCTCACGCCCTGGATGACGCCGTATTTCGGCGTATCGCGCAGCTACCTCGCGAATTTCAACTCGGAAAACACGGCGTTTTCCATCGGCGCGCCGGAATCGGCGCTGCAATACGAGCTGGGCGTGAAGTGGTCGTTCGACGATGGGCGCTACGTGCTCAACACGGCGTTGTTCGACGTGAAGCGGGACAACGTGGCGACGCCGTACGGCAATGACCAGCTCGCGTTCGATTCGCAGCGCACGCGCGGCGCCGAGGCCTCGTTCGACGCGGATCTCACGGACAACTGGCACGTGTACGCGAATTTCACCGCGGAGCACGCGCGCATCACCTATAGCCCCGATACGCCGGGTGCGGTCGGCACGGCCCCGCAGGGCGTGCCCGCCTATATGGCGAACCTGTGGACGACGTATCGCTTCAGCCTCTTCGGCAGAACCGGCTTTCATGCGGGTGCCGGCGTCAATTACATGAGCCGGATGTCGAACGGTTATGCCAACGGCTACGACTGGGCGCCCGCGTCCCTGATCGAGAATCTGCAGTTCGGTTACTCGGAGCATCACTGGGGCATCGATCTGAACATCGACAACGTCACCAACCAGCGCTACTACATCGCCACCAACGTGGTCGGCGCTTACCTCGGCGCGCCGTTGGCCGCCTACGTCAGCCTGCACGCGGACTTTTGAGCCGTGCGTGAACCGTCCGGCGCCGGCTTGCGGTGCCGGCGTTTGTCCGGGCGATCTCCCTATTCTTCATAGCAGACTTCGGTTGCGCGCCTTGTCGCGCAGCCGGGGCACTCCCATTCCGAGTTACGGTTTCGCGAGCACCTGCCGAGCGCTCCGGCCGATCGGCCTGCTGCTTCGCATGGCGGAGCATGTCTTTTCCTTTCGTGATATTTGAGAATTTACGATAAAAACGAAATTATCGAAATACGATAAAAATGTTGACATAAAATCTGGTTGAGCTATGATCGCCTTCATTGATCCGGGAGGAAATGGAATGAAGCTGGCGAGTTTCGAATATCGTGGCACCGCATCGTTCGGCGTGGTGGAAGGCGAACATGTGGTGGATCTGGCGCCCATCGCGGGCGAAGTCGGTGGGTCGCTCAAGGCCGCGCTGGCCAACGGTAGCCTGCCGGCTATCGGGAAATGGGCGGCGGGGCAGGCTGCGCGTATCGCACTGAGCGACGTGAAGCTGCTGCCTGTCGTGCCGGACCCGGAGAAGATCTTGTGCGTCGGCATCAACTATCTTTCGCACGTCAAGGAGACCGGGCGCGAGATTCCCGTTCATCCGATGATCTTCACCCGCTGGGCCGATTCGCAGGTTGCGCATGGCGGTCCGATCGTGCGTCCGCTCGCATCCGAAAAGCTCGACTTCGAAGGCGAACTCGCGGTCGTGATCGGCAAGACAGCGCGTCACGTGCGCCGTGAGGACGCGGCAAGCTATATCGCGGGCTATTCCTGTTACAACGATGGCAGCGTGCGCGACTGGCAGAAACACACGATCCAGTTCATTCCCGGCAAGAATTTCCCGTCGACCGGCGGCTTCGGTCCGTGGCTGGTGACGGCCGACGAGGTGGGCGACCCGTCGGCACTCACGTTGACCACGCGCCTCAATGGCGCGGTCGTGCAGGAAGCGAACACCGACGACCTGATTTTCGACGTAGGCCGACTGATCGAATACTGCTCGACGTTTACCGAGCTGCACGCCGGCGATGTGATCATCACCGGGACGACGGGCGGCGTGGGTGCATTCCGTACGCCGCCACTGTGGATGAAGGCGGGCGATGTGGTCGAGGTGGAGATTTCCCGTATCGGCACGCTGCGCAATATCGTGGTCGACGAGACCCGGTACTAACCAGAAGGTAGGAGACAACCGCCGCGAGGCGGGCGATCCTTCGCATGATAGTTAGTAGTGCGGTGGATTGTTGATGGAGTCGAGAATTGAAGATCATTGATACTGACGTGCTGGTCGTCGGCGGTGGCCCGACGGGGCTGACGCTTTCGAACGTGCTCGGACGTGCCGGCGCACGGTTCGTACTCGTGGATCGCAAGCCGTCTACCATTGGCGAGCCGCGTGCCGTGTCGATCGACGACGAATCGCTGCGGACCATGCAGGCGGTCGGTCTGTCGGAAGCCGTGATGAAGGACGTCGTGCCCGGTTACGGCGTGCACTACTTTACCCGCCACGGTGGCCGGTGTTTCGGCAAGGTGATTCCGACCGCAAGCGAGTATGGCTTTCCGCGTCGCAATGCGTTCCGGCAACCGCTTTTCGAGGCGACCGTGCGCGACGGCCTGAACCGGTTCGCATCGGGGCAGGTGCTGTTTGGCCACACGCTGGAGTCGTTCGAGCAGGGCGAACGGGGTGTTACGGCCAGGGTCAGTGCCGCCGGGGAAGAGATCGAGATCCGCGCGAAGTATCTGGTCGCGTGCGATGGCGGCCGCAGCCCGATACGCGAGCTGCTCGGCATCAGGATGGTCGGCTCGACATTCAAGTCGCGTTGGCTCGTGATCGATACCGAGGACGACGACGATACGTTCTCGCAGATGCGTGTGTACTGCGACGCGGGGCGGGCGGTGGTCGACGTGCCCGGTCCGCATCGGACCCGGCGCTTCGAAATCCTCGTTCATCCCGACGAATCCGCCGAGGCGATCATGGAACCGGCGACGGTTCGCAAGCTGCTCATGCCGTTCAGGGGAGACCGGGAGACGAACATCATCCGCAAGACGGTCTATACGTTTCACGCGCGCGTGGCCGAGCGTTGGCAGGAAGGGCGCGTGTTTCTCGCCGGCGACGCCGCGCATCTGACGCCGCCGTACGCCGGGCAGGGCATGAATAGCGGCGTGCGCGACGCCTTCAATCTCGGCTGGAAACTCGCGGCCGTACTGGATGGCCGTTTGCCAGAACGGGTGCTCGATTCGTACGAGACGGAGCGCCGCGGCCATGCGTGGGCGCTGATTCGGCTCGCGCTCAATCTGGGCATCGTGATGGCGCCGTCGTCGCGGTTGAGCGCGTTCCTGTGGCAAGCGTTTTTCACGTTTGCGGCTTATGTGCCGCCGTTACGGGACTATTTCCTGCAGATGAAATTCAAGCCGAAGCCGCGCTTCAGGGAAGGGCTGCTCGGTCCGGACGACGGACTCGGCAAGTGGAGCTTCCGCGGCCGCATGTTGCCGCAGCCGATGGTTCGGACCCCGGATGGAATGAAAGTCCTGCTCGACGATCTGACGGGGCAAGGATTCTCGCTCGTGCAGTATGGCCCGGTGGGCGGCAGCCGCCTCGCCGATCTGGGCCATCCTCTATGGAATAGCCTGCGCTGCACGCGCGTGCACGTGCTGCCTGCCGGCTCGTCCATGCCCGTTGGACAGAATCGCGGCTCATTGCAGTTCGTCGTCGACGAGAACGATGTGTTCAAGGTGCCGCTCGGCGGCTGCGTGGGGCAAATCCTGCTGCTTCGTCCCGACCGCTATGTGGCCGGGGCATTCCGCGCGGAAGAGCAGTCGCCGTTTGCCACCGCCTATGCGGTCCAGCTCGGTATCAATCAGCCTGGCGAGTGCGCGCCGGAAAGCCGGAAGGTGACCGAGGTTGCCACGTCGCCCCATGTATGAGGGAAATAATCATGTCTACTACGCTTCAGCAGGCAACGCCTGCAAGACTGCATCACCTCCATATCGTATCGGCCGAGCCGCGCCAGCTCGCCGATTTCTATCGCAAGCAGCTCGATCTGGTGGACGTCCCGTCGCCCGACGGCAGGATCGTCCTGACCGGACCGGGGCGCGCGGTGGAAATCAGCGATTCCCTGAGCGGACGCCAGCCGTGTTCGTGCTTCGTGGTCGATACCGAGGCAGACCTCGCGGCGTTGCGTCAACGTCTGGTTGCGCGCAACGTCACGTGCGAGCCGGCAGATAGCGTGCTGTATCGGCCCGGTGCGTTCATGATTCGCGACCCGCAGGGGCGGTGCGTGTCCTTCGGTCTCACGGCGGGGTCGCCTTCGCGAGATGGCTTGCCCGCGCGTCTTCAGCACACCGTGTTCCAGACGACGGAGCTCGAACGCGTCGTGGTGTTCTACACGGAGACCGTGGGCTATGCGATTTCCGACGAAGTAGTCAGCGACGACGGCAAGACGATGGTCGTCTTCCTGCGGTCGGACGACGAGCATCACTCGCTGGCGTTCTTTCAGGGCAGCCAGAATGTCTGGGATCACCACTGCTACGAGACGAACGAGTGGAACGATATCCGCGACTGGGGCGACCGCTTCGCCAGGGCCGAAGTGCCGATCTTCTTCGGTCCGGGGCGGCATGGTCCCGGCGACAACCTGTTTTTCATGGTGACCGATCCGGACGGCAACCGGCTGGAGTTCTCCGCGGAACTGGTTCGCGTCGGCGTTGGCGACACGCCCGGAGTTTGGCCGCACAACGAACGTACGCTGAATTCGTGGGGACGTGCCTGGGTTCGGACCTGATGCCTGCCCCTGCATGGTTCGTATGGTCCGTGTGAAGCGGCATGATTCCCCGGCAGTCTCCCGGCCACGTTCGATGCAATGCGAACACGAACCCCGGAAGCCGGGGCGCGGCGCTCCCCGACAACGGTCTTGTGCCGTCATCGAGCGCCGTGTAAACGCGAGTACCTATCTGGCGGAAATTATCTCATGATGAGAAAATCAGTTTCCCGTCAGCTACCGATTTCCCGCCATGTCCGCATCTGACCGTTCCCTCTCCGTTCTGAAACTGTTCACGGTCGAACATCCGGAATGGACTGCCGAAGAGGTGGCCTCGGAACTCGAGGTGGGGATCGCCACCGCCTACCGCTATCTCGCCGCGCTCGACGAGGCGGGACTGGTTGCGACCACGCGGCCTGGCCGGTACGGACTGGGGCCGACCATCACCCAGCTGGACCGTCAGTTGCAGTTGACCGATCCCTTGCTGATCGCGGCACGTCCCGTCATGGACGATCTCTCCACTTACGCTCCGCCCGGGTCGGTCGTGCTGCTATGCCGCGCGGTCGGCGACGACGTGCTGTGCATTCATCGCGTCAATGCGAAGGGTAGCCCGACGGCGATCAGCTACGAGCGCGGGCGGCCGATGCCGCTTTTCTACGGCGCGACTTCGAAGATGCTGCTCGCGTACATGCCGCCCCGGCGGATCAAGGCGCTCTTCGAAAACAATACCAAAGCGATTGCGAAGGCCGGGTTGGGCCGCACGCTGCCGGCATTCCGCTCCGTGCTGACGGAATGGCGCAGACACGGCAGTCTCGTGACGCGCGGGGAAGTGGATGCGGGACTCGTCGGGATCGCCGCGGCCGTGCTGTCGTTGGACCGGGTGGGAATCGGCAGTATCAGCTACGTGGTGTCGGATGAGACAGACGAAAAAATGATCGCCCGCCTGGCCGCGTTGGTGTCGACCGGCGCACGCGAAGTCGAAACGGCTTTGCGTGCCGAGGCCGAAGCGGTTTAACCGGCGGGCGGGTCACGCGGGGCGCTCATCGGCTCACGCGCTTAGCTGCTTACCCGCTACCCGCTAACTGTTCGCCCGACTAGCCGCTTACCGCTTGCCACAACAGGACGCCGTTGAGAACCAGCACCAGCACAGTCGCTGCAATGGCGAGCACGGTGACGGACCTGTGGTTGTGGTGCTCACCCATGACGCTGCGGCGCGAGGTGAACCAGACGAGCGCGATCATCGGCACCGGCAACGCGAGGCTCAGAACGATCTGGCTGGCGATGAGCACGGTGGTGACGTCGAGACCCGATGCAATCACGACGATGGCCGGAACCACGGTGAGGCCCCTTCTGAGCCACAACGGAATCCGGTATCCGACGAATCCCCGAACGATGATCTGCCCGGCCAGCGTGCCGACCACGGAACTCGATATGCCCGACGCGACCAGCGCGATCAGGAAGAGAGTGCCGGCGAACGCACCGAACAGCGGCGTCAAAAGCCGCGTTGCCGAGGCAATATCGGCCGTCTCGGCGTGTCCGTTGTGAAACGCAACCGACGCGATGACGACCATGACCATGTTGATCAACCCTGCCGCGCCCAGCGCGACGATTACCTCGATGTTCGATAGTCTGATCCGCGCGCGTGGCTCGCGTACGGCACCGGCCGATACGCGGTTCTGGGTCAGGCCTGAATGAAGGAACAGCGCGTGCGGCATGATCGTCGCGCCGACTATGGCGACCGCGAGACCGAGTGCGCCGTGATCGGTGAAACGCGACGGGATGCTGTGCGCCCAGACCGATGACCAGTTCACCGGCATCCGCGATACCTCGACGAGATACGCCATCCCGATCACGCTCACGAATGCGCCGATCACGAGTTCGAGCGGCCTGTAACCGCGCGTTTCGAGTTGCAGAAGCGAGTAGGTGGCGGCGACGGTCAGCAGCATGGCGTTGAGCAGCGAGAGATTGAAAAGCAGGGAGATGCCGATCGAACTGCCGATCACCTCTGCAAGGTCGGTTGCGATGGCGGCCGCTTCGCAGAGAAGCCAGAGCGCGATGACGTAGCGGCGAGGCAAGCTGTCGCGGCAGATATCGGCAAGATTGCGGCCCGTCACGATGCCGAGCTTTGCCGACAGCGACTGGAACAGCATTGCCACCACGCTGGCGAGCAGAACCACCCAGAGCAGTTCGTCGCCGTATCTTGCCCCGGCCTGAAGGTTGGTGATGATGTTGCCCGGGTCCAGATAGGCGACAGAGGCGACGAGGGCAGGGCCGGATGCACCGAGAAGCGCGCGCAGGCCGCTTCGGTAACCGGTGGCGGGTTGCCGAAGCGGCAGGGCCGGGGTGCCGAGAACGGCGCCGCCGCGTGTTGTTGGGTTCATGACGCCACGCGTAGAAGGGAGAGGACTCAAAAGAGACGGGCCGCTGTCTTATGGCGACCCGATGAAGGTGCGGGAATGTCGGTGGCCCCGGATTCGTATCGGGCAGCGCGGCAATGCTTTGCAGCAGTACCGTGCCGCCATGCCGCGCAGGATCGCCGCGAGTTCAGACACGAACTCAGACGCGAGTTCAGAACGTGGTGGTCATCCCGATTCTGGTCAGCAACTGCGAGCCTGTGCTCGACGGTGCGCTCAAGCCGTTGATCCAGGCGGTCGCGCTGCCGTTGCTGCCCGTCGCCCGCTGATAGATACCTTCCACGTAGACGCTCGTGCGTTTGGACAACGAGTACATGACCGACGCAGCAACTTCATGGGCTTTGTTGTCCAGGAGCACGGCGTTGCCCTGCATGTACTGGTAATCGGCGCCGAGCGACCAGAACGGCGTGACGTGCCAGTTCGCGCCGATCTGGACCATATCGATCTGGCCGCCTGTCAGCGTGTTGCGGGTGTTCGTATAGAGCAGATTGGCGAGAACCTTGCCGGTATCGTATTGGGTGCCGACTCCCCAATTGCGGATGCCATCGTGGCCGTTGCTCATCTCCGGATACTTGATCTCGGTATAGGCGGCGGCGATGCCGAATCCGCCGTGCCGGTATTCGAGCGCCGCGCTGACGGCATTGTCGGCCGATACGGAACCGGCGACATTGCCGAAGCCGTACATCATCCCGAACGAGAATCCGCTGTAATCGACGGACTGGTATTTGACGGAGTTCTGCATGCGCGACGATCCGCCGATGCGGTCGAAGTCCCATGAGCCGGTCGGATTGCCCGGAATGCCGAGGGTCTGGAAGGGGCCTTCGCGAAAGTTATAGAAACCACCGGTGTACAGCGATGCGTCGTAGGACAGCAGCTGATCTTTCATGAAGTCGTATTGCGTACCGAACGTCAGTCGTCCCAACTGTGTATTCGACAGGCCCACATAGGCGGTGCGGTTGAACAGCGCATTGGCGGTCGGAATGGTCGAGCCGTTCGCGAGAGAAAACTGGTTGACCAGTTCGAAAATGGCCTTCGTGCCGCCCCCCAGGTCTTCCTGGCCGAGAAAGCCAAGCATGTTGGGGTAATAGATGCCGTCGTCGAAAAAGGTCTTGCTCTTGCCGCCCGAATTGTTCACGTAGGTTATGCCGGCGTCCATCATGCCGAAGATGGTGACGGAGCTTTGAGCGGCGGCGCTGCCGCAGGCGAGCAGGGCGGCCGATGCGAGAATGGTGTGTCTGAACATGAGGGTTGTCTCCGGATTCTTGTTGTTTCTTGTTGTAGAAGGGCTGCCGCAGATCGGGCACCCGTCGTTCAATGCGTGGCGAATTCGGCGCGATCGACGGTGCGGGCGGCGCCGAGGCGGCTCATCGCGAGCATCACGAGCGACGCGCCGAGCACCGGGGCTGCCGTGGCGACGAAGATGTGCGCAACGGGCAGGCCCGTGGCGACCAGCGCGCCGACCGCAACGGGGCCGACGGCGCCGCCGAGGCGCCCGGCGGCAAGCGCCCAGCCCACGCCGGTCGAACGGATGGCGGTCGGATAGGTCATCGAGGCGATGGCGATCAGGCCCGAAGTGGCACCGCCGACGAACAGACCCGTGAGACCCGAGCACAGCGAAACCAGCGCGGTGTTAGGTGTACTGAGCCCTGTAAGCGCAAGAACGATGGCCCCGAGCGCATAGATAGCGGCGAGGAAGCGACAGGTGCCGAGGCGCTCCATCACCGCGCCGGCGATGGCGACGCCGATCGTGCCGCCCACGTTGTTCCAGGCGAGGACCGTGGACGCGGCGGCCACCGACATGGCCGCGCTACGCAGCAGCGTGCTGGCCCAGGCCAGTGTCGCGATCAAGGCGAGGAAGTTGAGGAAGAACGCGAGCCACAGCAGGGCCGTGAGCGGCGCGCGGCCGTCGACGAACAGATGCTTGACCGGCAAGCCTTTTTCCTGATGCTCATGGGTCGCGTAGCGCACCGGCTCGCCGGCGAGGGAAGAAGGCGCGAGACGCCTGACGATCCGCGCGATGCGATCGTCCCGCGCGCCGGACAGGATCAGCAGCCGCACCGATTCGGGCGCGAAGAGCCACACCAGCACCGCGGCGGCGATCGGCACGATGCCGCTCAGATAGAACATGGCCCTCCAGCCATACTGCGGAATCACGATGCTCGCCGCAAAGCCGGCGATGACGCCGCCGGCCGGCATGGCGGCCCACAGCAGCGAGGCGATGCGGCCGCGATGGCGCCGGGAGACGTATTCGGTCGTCAGGCTGACGAGACACGGTGCCGCGCCGCCGAGTCCGATACCCGTCACGATACGCAGCACGAGCAGCGTGACGAATCCGGGCGCCGTCACCGTGCAGAGCGACGCCAGTCCGAACAGGCACGCGCAGGCGATCAGCACGGTCTTGCGGCCGATGCGGTCGGCAACCGGACCGAGCAGCAGCGCGCCGATCATGAAACCGAGCTCGGAGCCGGCGAAGATGGGGCCGAGCTGGGCTGGTGTCAGCTTCAGGTCATTGGCGAGCAGCGGTGCGCTCAGACCCATGACCTGCACGTTGGCGCCATCCATCAAGGCGATCAGGAAGCAGATGGCGAAGATCGACGCCTGGAAGAGGCCGAATGGACGCTCATCGATGAGATCGTCTACGAGCACGGTTTTCATGATTGTCTCCTTGGTGTGATGTGTTGTATTTCAGGGTGGATTAGTCAGTCAGACTAAGCATTCGCGCTGGCGAAGCGCGGAAAGAGCCGCAGCGCGTTTTCGCGCGCAATGGCCCGATGCTGTTCCGCAGTGAGGCCGTCGAGCGTGCGGAAATCCGCGATATTGCGCGCGACGTTGTGCGCCGGCTGGAACGGAAAGTCGGTGCCGACCATGATCTGCGAGAGCGGGGCGAGTGTGCGCAGCACGTCGAAGGTGGGCTGGTTGGCCGACATGGCGAGGTCGTAATAGAGCCCCTGCAATTCCGCGATGACCTCGGCGGATGGCTTGGGGCCCGGCTTCATGACCGGCATCGGCGAGAGCAGCGCGATCCGGTGCGCGATCGCGGCAAGCACGCCGCCCGCGTGCGGCACGATGAGCTTCAGATTGGCGCAGCGCTTGAGCGTGTCCGAGAACACGAGGTCGATAACCGTGCGCGCGGTGTCGCATGGGAACTCGAACAGCGGCGCCGGGCGTCCGAGTCCGACGGCCGAAAAGCAGGCCGGGGCGGTCGGATGCAGGAAGATCGTGGCGTGCCGTTCGTTGAGCCGGTCGAATATCGGTGCGAACGCGGGGTCGCCGAGGTACTTGCCGTCGCTGTTCGTTTCGACGATCAGGCCGTCGAGACCTAGCTCGTCGAAGGCATAGTCGATTTCGGCGAGGGAGTCGGCCACGTGCGGCAACGGCAGCGTCATGAAGCCGCCGAAGCGGCCTGGGTAGTCGCGCCGGAGTTGCGCGATGTCTTCGTTGATGGTGCGGGCAAGCCGCACGCGCGCTTCGCGTCCGGAGAGGAAACTGACGCTCGGCGAGGACACGGAGAGCATCATCGTGTCGATGCCGTTTTCTTCCATGACGGCGGTGGCTTTTTCCGGGCTCCATTCGGGAACGGGGTAGCCGCCGTCGAGCGTGGCGAGGCCGGCGTCGTCGAGCGCCTTGCGGTAGGCCGGCGGCAGGCAGTGTGCGTGGACGTCGATGAGACCACACGTGCAGCGGTAAGCGGTGTTCATGATGAAATAGGTATCCTGATGGAGTGGGGGCGATCAGGCTCGTTCGAGCTGGATCGGCGAGGGGAGCCAGTCGTAGCCGTCGCCGTTGCGGCGCAGATGCCCGCGCCCCGGAAACGGAAAGTGATACGAGAGGACCTGATGCTCCTGCTTCTCGATCCACTCCAGCACTCTCATGCGCGTGGCCGCCGCAATGGAACTGTCGTAGTCGAACAGGAACGCCCATTCCGGCCGCCTAAGCAGCAGCACCTGGTGATGGCAGAGGTCGCCCCAGCACACGAGCGTGTGCCCCTCGCTGGAGATTGCGTAGATCGTATGGCCGGGGCTATGGCCGGGCGTGGCATGAGCGCGGATGCCCGCCACGATCTCCTGGCCATCCTCAATGAATGTGATGACGTCGCGATACGGCGCGAGATTCTTGTGAGCGCCGTAGAAGTGGTCTTTCATATGGTCGGACATCGAATCGCGAATGTTCTCGAGGTTCGTCCAGTAGTCGACGTCGGCCCGGCTCACGGCGATGCGCGCATTCGGGAACAGCTTGCGGTCGTTGTCGTCGACGAGACCCCAGCAGTGGTCCGGGTGGGTATGGGTCAGGGCCACGATATCGATGTCTTCCGGCTCGATACCGGCCGCCCGCATATTGATGATGGCGCGGCCGGTATTCGGGCCGAACGTCTTGACGCCCAGTTCGGCGTTGATGCCGACGCCCGTGTCGAACAGCACCAGATGCTCGCCGGTATTGACAAGGAGTACGTTCTGATCGAGCGCGATCGTTTCGGTCGGCAGGAAGGCCTGAAGCAGCAGGTCGTCGATTTCCTCGACATCGGCTTTCGGAAACGTGTTGCGCGGCGGGCCGAGGTGCAGCAGGCCGTCGGTCACGACCGTGCACTGAAAGCCGCCGAGATCGAAGCGGGTCCAGCCCGCCTGCAGCGCATGTGCGCGATCGTTCGTCGGATGTAGAGCCATGTGTTATTTCCTCGGTGGGTTGATTGCCGGCACGCGGGGCGTGTCGGGGTCGCTGTCGGGTTCGCTCAGATCGGAAAAGCGGGAGCCGTGGAGGCCACGGTGATCCATCGCAGCTCCGTGAATTCGGCGATACCGGCTTTGCCGCCGAAGCGTCCGTAGCCGCTACGGCCGGTGCCGCCGAACGGCATCTGCGGTTCGTCGCTGACCGTCGCGCCGTTGATGTGGCAGATGCCTGAGCGAATCTGCTTCGTGACCGCGAAGGCGCGTTCGATGTCGTTGCTGAATACCGCCGCGGACAAACCGAATTCCGAGTCGTTGGCGATCTCGACGGCGTGTTCGTCGTTTTTCGCCCGCATGATGCAGACGACCGGGCCGAATGTTTCCTCGTGGTAAATCGACATCTCGCGCGTGACGCCGTCTAGCACCGTGGCCGGCATGAATACGCCTTCGGCCTTGCCGCCGGCCAGCAGCGTGGCGCCTCGCGCCAGCGCGTCGTCGATGAGTTCGTTGATACGCGCACTGGCGCCGGCGCTGGCGAGCGCACCAAGCGGCGCGTCAGTGGTGCGCGGATCGCCCACGCTCAGGCGCGCGGCCTTGTCGGCGAGACGCGCGACGAAAGACTCGGCAATCGCGGGCGTGACGACGATGCGCTCGGTCGACATGCAGATTTGCCCCTGGTTGAAAAACGCGCCGAATGCAGCGGCGGCGACGGCGCGTTCGACATCGGCGTCGTCGAGTACGATCAGCGGAGACTTGCCGCCCAGTTCGAGCAGCACCGGCTTGAGTACACGTGCTGCCCGTTCGGCGATCAACTGGCCGACCCGGGTCGAGCCGGTGAAATTGATGCGCCGAACGGCGGGGTGCGCGATCAACGTATCGGCCACTTCGCCGGCCGCCGCCGGCGCATGTGTGATGACGTTGACTTCGCCGTTGCCGAGTCCGGCTTCGACGAGCACGTCCGCAATCAGCGAATGGGTCGCGGGACACATTTCCGATGCCTTCAGGATGACCGTGTTGCCGCAGGCGAGCGGCATCGCAATCGCACGCGTGCCGAGCACGATCGGCGCATTCCAGGGGGCGATGCCGAGCACGACGCCGGCCGGCTGCCGTACCGCAAACGACAGACGGCCTTCGTCCGACGGAACGACTTCGCCTGCGATCTGGGTTGTCATGCTGGCGGCTTCGCGGAGAATCGCGGCCGCGGCGAACACGTTGTGCTCGGCCCAGACGCGCGTCGCACCGGTTTCGCTCTGCATGGTTTCGACGAAGAGATTTTTCTTCTGCTCCATCAGGTCGGCGGCGCGCAGCAGAATCTCGCGCCTGATCGAAGGGCCGGTTCGGGACCAGACCGCGAAGGCGGCTTGCGCGGCATCGGCCGCGAGCCGGGCGTCCTCGATGCCGGCCGAGGCGGCGCGCGTGACGACCTGATTCGATTGCGGATTGGCACGATCAAACGTCGCGCCGGCAACGGCCGGCTGCGGGCGTCCCGCGATGAGCAACTGGACGGTTCTCAAGAGGTGTCTCCATGTGACAGGACTGTGTGGATGCGAATGTAGGAGAACCAACCTTGACCGACTTGCCTGATAGTGCAATTTCGCTGCGCACGTGCAGCACGGAATCGCGCCGACACTGCACTGTCAGGCAAGACGTGTAGCCGGGGGGCGACTAGAGTCGGCACGGTCGGCACCGGATCTCCGGCGCCATGGAGACAACCTCAAGGAGACGTCGAATATGTCGTTGCAAGGCAAGACCATTTTGATCACCGGGGCCGCCTCGGGTATCGGCGCCGCGTGTGCGGCAACGGTCCGGGCGCAGGGCGCGCGCGTTATTGCGGTGGACCGGAACGAGCCCGCGGCGGGGCTGTGCGATCAGTTCATTCGGGCCGATCTTGCGCAAGCCGATTCGATCGATTCGGTTGCAAAGCAGGTTCACGGCCGATTGGACGCGCTGTGCAATATCGCCGGACTGCCGCCGACGAAAGGGCGCACACCCGTGCTGCAGGTCAACTTCGTCGGGTTACGCCAATTGACGCTGGCTTTGCTGCCGCTGATGAATGACGGTGCCTCGATCGTCAATCTGGCGTCGCTGGCGGGATTCGGCTGGGCCGATCAGATCGGTCAGGTTCGGGCGCTGCTCGGCGTGAGCAACCTGGAGGACGTCGATGCGTTCTGCGAAGCGAATGGCGTCGACGACGCGCGCGCGTACTTTTTGTCGAAGGAGGCGCTAATTGCATGGACACTGCAGATGCGCTGGGCGTGGCGTAGCCGCGGCATCCGCATGAATGCGATCAGCCCCGGGCCGGTGGAGACGCCCATTCATCAGGACTTTCTGAAGACGCTAGGCAAGCGGGCTGAGGAAGACATGCGGCTCGTCGAGCGCGCGGGGCGGCCCGACGACATTGCTCCGCTCGTGGCGTTTCTGTGCGACGACGGTAGCCGGTGGGTACGAGGCGTCAACATCCCGTGCGATGGCGGGATGGCGGCCAATATCCTGTGTCAGTCGAGCGGGCTCGGCTGAGTCGTGCCTCGCCGGTAGTCGCGGGGCGACACGCCGAACATTTCCTTGAAGGTGCGGCTGAAATGACCGGGGCTCACAAAGCCCCATTTCATCGCCAGCTGGGTAATCGAGCATTGCTGCAACGCCAGGTTGCCCAGATCGCGACAGACATGCATGAGCCGCAGCTGCAGGATGTACCGGGAGAGAGTGTGGGTGCCGCTATCGAATACCGTGTGCAGGTAACGCTTCGAGCAGTTCAGGTCGAGCGCGATCCGCTCGACGGTGAGTTCGGGATCGGCGAGATTCTGCTCGATGTATTCGATGATGCGTGTGCGCAGCATCCTCGGGTGCAGATGCTTTCTGGTTTCCGACACCTGATCCTGCAGTGCGATTCTGATCTGGGTAGTCAGGTCCTGCTCGATCGGGTCGGCCGATGCATCGGCATCGAGTTCCGGTGAGAGTTCGAATGCCTGCAGGCGATCGATGATGTAGCGGGACAGCGCGAGGCCCGCACCGCTATGGGAGGTCAGCGGATGGACCAGTGCGCAACGCTCGGTGAGCGAGAGACGCATCATGTCCTTTGGAATAGTCGCAATCGCCACGTGAATGGCATCGGGCGCATTCATCAGATAGGGGCGCGCGGTGTCGTAGATGGCCCAGTGCCCCGGCGAAAGCTTCGCCTTTAAACCATCCTGCTCGAATTCGGACGTACCTTCGAGCTGGATCGTCAGCTTGTACCGGCTGGAACTGGCCTCGCTTCCCGGCGTGTTTTCCACGCGATGCCCTTGGGCCGCCAGCCGGCAAAGCTGGATTTGCCCGACATCGGCATAACCGATCTGGCCCGAGAAGGACTCGCCGGTCGCTGGGTCGAAAAGCCGGCCGCCGAAACGCTCGCTGAAGCGTTCGCCGATCGCTCGCGCCCATTCGGTCGCCTGTCCCGCGGGCGGGATCGCTGCCGTGGAGACGGTAACGAAGTTCTTCATTCCCGGTGTCTCTGAAAAATTGAGAATATCAATATAATAATACTGAAATTTTTATCAAAATAAGATTTTTTTGTATAAGTATTCACCCTATTGGATGGGCTGGGTGCAAACGTCGGGAGACGGTGTTTCCCCCGTCTGGGCGAGGTCCGGCTCGATAGTTGAGGCAAATGGAATTCTGATGAGGAAACGCAGCTAATTATCTGGGCGTCAATATCGGCCATCATGCTGCCTGTAATTCACGCTGAACAGGAGATGTTCGATGGGTGCAGAAAATTTATCTCGCGCTGCGATCATGGCCAATGCTTTGTGCGGTATCGCGTGAGCCCGGCAGTCATCACATGGTAAGCCGCGACACTTCACATGAGCGGGAACGCGGACGTTTGGCCCGTTGGTGCAGGCGCTTTTCGATCCCGCTGCTGGCGCTGATTTCGGCGCTCGGTATCGCGTCCTGCAGCGGTAAACGCGAGCCGGACGCCGTCAGGAATATGACAATGAAACCTTCCATTACCTATTTGCATCTCTTGCGGCACACGCCATTTTTTACCGCGCTGACGACGGCTCAACTGCAATGGGTGATCGACCACTCGCACGAGTGGGAAGCGGACCCCGGTGCGGTGATTGCGAAATGCGACGGCACCGCGGACCCGGAAGCACCGTACTGGATTCTGCTCGATGGCGGATGGCAGGTTGAGTTCAAGGGACAGACGTTCCCCAGTGGCCACGCCGATCCCGGCAAGTGGTTTCGCTCGGTCGATGTGCCGGGCGGTGCCTGCGCACTGGTGACCAATGAGCATAGCTATGTGATGCGTATCGAGCGTCACGACATGCAGGCCATGCTCGATCAGGGATTCGGATTCCGTACTCACCTTGATAGTGGGGATGCGTATTACAGATCGATTTTCAATGCAGGCAAGAATGGGGCGCGTTGAATAGCCGGAAGGGTATCGCGGCGCGTGTCGTGGCGTGTATCGCCGCGATGCGTCAAACGGCTGACCGATCGGTCAGAGCGGCGGTTACCTGAAACGGATCGCGCCGGGCGTAGGCAAGGGAAGGGGGCTTCACGCGCTTGATCTGAAGACTCAGGATTGCTCTTCTCCCACAGGATGCTCCGGCGTGACGGAAGAACCCAGGCCGTTAAATAAATCGCCAACGGTTTGCCTGATCCAGCGGCATGCCGGATTGTGATGAAACCGCGCATGCCAGTACTGCCGAATGGTGAAGCAGGGCAAACCGATGGGAACCGGTAGCGCCCGTAGCGCGTTGCGCCTTTGCAATACGTCGGCGAGCAGGTGCGGAACGGTGGCGAGCAGATCGCTGCCGGCCAATATCTCTCCAATCCCCAGATAACTCGGAATGCGCAGATGCACCCGTCGCTGAGGTGCTTCCGTCTCGAGCATTTTCGTTACCGCCACGAATCCGCTGCCGGTCACCTGTACTTCCAGGTGCGCTTCGCTCAGGTAGCTCTTGAGCGTCAGACGCGGGCCGATCCGTGGATGACCGGTTCGCAATAGACAGACGACGTGATCGTCGAATAACTTTTGTTGATAGAAGCCAGCCTCGATATGCGGCATGTAGCCGATCGTCAGGTCGATTTCGCCGGTTTCGAGTTGCGTCGGCGTGTCCGCCGAAATATGCGACGTCTCGATGCGTACGTTCGGTGCCGTCACGCGGACTTGAGCCAGAATTTGCGGTAGCAATACCACCTGGCTAATGTCTGTCATTGCGATCCGGAAAACGCGCGCCGATGACATCGGATCGAATACGGCTTGAAGCGAGAGCGTGTATTGCAAGAGTCGAAGAACTTCGCGGATTGGCTCGATGAGCGCTTCCGCATGAGGTGTCGGGCGCATCCCCCCCGCTCCCCGAACGAAGAGCGGATCATTGAAACGGCGTCTTAGCTTGGAGAGACCGACGCTCAACGTGGGTTGACTCAGGGCAAGCTTTTCGGCTGCGCGAGATACGCTCCCGCCGGTATAGATTTCGTCGAAGATTTGCAGCAGCTTCAGGTCAATGTCATTCATTGCCAACATCCTTCAATCGTGTACTCGCGCGGTAGCGTTAGAGGCGCGCTCACGCCCATTCGCTCCTGAGGTATGCAATATCGGGGGCGTGGAGGACGCGGCGGGGCTGCGTCTGCCGACGGGTACCATGCTCCGCTTGCAGCCCCGATGCGTATAACGGCAAGGTCGTCCTCTATTCGCGATTCCCGATGCGCGCTCGATGCGATTCCGCATCATGCATCCCCATCGATTGGCCGTCGATAAGCGGGTAAACGAGGATCGCGCCGGGAAGGCACTGGCAGTTATGCGGCTTATCAATCCGATGATTTGTCGCGCTACCCGGTGTATGGCCGGCAAGCCCGGTCACATCTTTCAACTCCCGAAAACGGCGTCAGCCTCTTGGGGGCGGGTTTATAGAAAATCATAATAATGCATATTGATTTCGATTTATAGACCTGCCCGGTGACCGGGTCTACCGTGCTGGAATCGGACAAGCGCATTCGGCTTGGCGATAGAGCGGCGCCCGAATAAAAGGGGCTGATCGTGATGTTGCATCGATCGAAGACTATAGCCGCCTTCTATATTCGCCATATTTAAAGAAAGGTAGGAGACATGGAAGTGGACAATACAGCAGTCGGCAGCAGGGATGGACAGCATTTGCCAAGACGGCATCGGATCGTACGGGGATCGAGAATCGTTATTGCCTCATCGTTCGGTGCGCTCCTGGAGTGGTACGACCTGTACATCTACGCGGCGCTCGCCGGTACGTTCGCCCATCTGTTTTTTCCACCCGGTAATCCGACGGCGGCGATGTTGTCGAGTCTGGCGGTTTTCGGCGCAGCGTTTGTACTCAGACCGATCGGCGCGATCATTTTCGGCTATATCGGCGACCGGATCGGGAGAAAGCGAACGTTTGGCATGACCATCGTACTCATTGGTGGTGCAACGATGGGCATCGGCTTACTGCCGACGTATTCGCAGATCGGCGTTCTCGCGCCTGTTCTGCTGGTCGTATTGCGCCTCTTGCAGGGACTGGCACTCGGCGGCGAGGTGGGCGGTGCCGCCACGTACCTGACCGAGCATGCGGATAAGCGCCGCCGGGGGCTGGTCAGCAGTTGCCTGCAAATGACGGCGACGGGCGGTCTGGTGCTGTCGATCGTCGTCGTGACGATGTCGCGTGCCTGGATGAGCACCGCGATGTTCGATAAGTGGGGATGGCGAATTCCGTTTCTCGTGTCGTTGATTCTTCTCTACACGGCCATCAAGTTGCGTGCGGGGCTGAACGAATCGCCGGTCTTCGAGCAATGCAAGGCTCAGGGAAAGCTCGCTCGCAACCCGATTGCCGCCAGTTTTCTCGACCGGCAGAACCTGAAGAAAGTACTCGTTCTGTTGTTTAGCGCGGCAGCGGGAGTCGGCGTGCTTTACGGCACCGGGCACTTCTATTCGTTCTACTTCGTGAGTACCGTCCTGAGGGTCGATCCCGAAACGACCAACGTCCTGATGGTCACGTCATTGATCGCAGCGGCTCCGTTCTATTTTGTGTCGGGGTGGTTGTCGGATCATTTCGGTCGAAAGTGGATCATGGTACTGGCCTGTCTTGCCGCCGCGCTCACGATTCAGCCGGCATTCAAGGCGCTCACGCACTACGCCAATCCGCAGCTGGAGAAGTTTCTGGCGGACACCGCCATTGACGTATCGGCTAACGACTGCACATTCCGCCTGTTCTCCCCAGCGGTTACCGCGTGCGATAAGACTCGCGACTACCTGAGCCTTGCCGGTGTCTCGTACAGAACGCAGCCCGCGGACGGCACCGGGATGGTCACGACGATCGGCTCGCAGCGGATTGAAGGGTTCGACGCCGCAAAGCTGAAAGCCGCGCTCGAAAGTGCGGGTTGGCGGGAACATGCCGACGAGACCCAGGTCAATAAGCCGATGGTATTTCTGCTGCTCTGGTATCTCATCATACTGTTGACCATGATTTACGGTCCGATTGTTGCCTTCATGGTCGAACTGTTTCCCGCGAACGTTCGGTATACGTCGCTTTCGCTGCCCTATCACATAGGAGCCGGCTGGTTTGGAGGCATGCTGCCGTTCGTCGTTTCGGCACTCAATCTTTCAGTCGGCAACATTTACGCCGGACTTTGGTATCCGATTGGTGTCGCCGCGTTGGCGTTCGTCGTTGGCGCGCTGTTTATGACCGAAACAAAAAATAACGACATCAATTAATCGGTTTAACTTCAATATTGTTTATTCGGAAAATCGTCATGAAGAGAATATTGATAATTGGTGGTGGGTTTGCCGGATTGTGGAGCGCCCTCGGGGCCGCACGCAAGATCGACGAACAGAACATGAACTCGGAAGTCGAAGTGGTGCTGGTGAATCCGACGGCCAATCACAGCATTCGGGTTCGGAACTACGAAGAGAATCTCGAGGAGACGCTGGTCCCTCTGGACGATGTGCTCGATCCGGCGGGCGTCTTATGGCTCAAAGGGGAAGCGACGGACATCGATTCCTCGGCGAAGCGTGTCACCGTGAAGGTCGACGGCGATGCCAGATCGATCTCCTACGACAGGCTCGTACTGGCCTCGGGAAGCCAGCTCGCCTACGCGCCGGTTGCCGGCCTCGCCGAACATGCGTTCGACGTCGATACCTACGCGGGTGCGAAGCGACTGGAACAGCACCTTGAAAACGTCGTGACGTCCACCGAGGCAGGGAGTCTGACCGCCGTCGTCATCGGCGCCGGCCTGACTGGAATCGAAATCGCGGCCGAATTGCCGAGCAGACTGCGCAGCCTCGCTGCATCTCGTGGAGATTCCCGGAGCGACGGTTCGGACATTCGCGTGATTCTCGCGGATCGCACGCCGGAGATCGCAACGGCTATGGGCGGTGCGCAACCCGTCATCGAGCATGCGCTCACCGAACTGGGCGTCGAGTTGATGCCGGGCATGGAGCTTCAGGCGGTGGACGGCAAAGGGCTGACACTGGCCGACGGAAAGCGAATCGACGCATCGACAATCGTGTGGTGCGGCGGGATGCGGGCCAATGCCTTGACGAAATGTCTTCCTGTCGAGCACGACGCACTCGGCCGCGTTCCCGTGAACGCATACATGCAGGTCGAAGGCGTTCGCGACGTATTTGCGGCAGGCGACGTGGCGCGCGCGCTTTTCGACGGCGAGCACGCGTCGGTCATGTCTTGCCAGCACGGTCGTCCGATGGGGCGATTTGCCGGGCACAACGTCGTCTGCGATCTGTTGGGTCTGCCGATGTTGTCGCTCGACATCGACTGGTATACGACCATTCTCGACCTCGGTCCTTGGGGGGCCGTCTACACCGAAGGCTGGGACCGCAAGTTGGCGGCGCAAGGAGCGCGGGCGAAGAAAGTCAAGGAGACGATCAATCGCCAACGCATTTATCCCCCGCTCACGAGGGATCGCGCGGCCTTATTCGACGCGGCGGCCCCGACAGTCCAGGCGCCCCCGCCTATTAGCCAGCAAAAGGGAGTGGAGTCGAGCGCGGAAGGATAAGCAGAAAATCTCAGTCTGAGATGGCAAAGATGACGGAAGCAGCGGGTCCGCGAGAGATTCCCTGACTTCCGTCACCGACAAAGAAAAAAACGAGACCCCTGGTTTGGAGACAGAAATGCGACTTTATATTTTCCGAAATACGCTCGGAATGGCTCTGCTATTGTCCGGTTATGCGCATGCAGCCGACTCTGTGAGCCTTTACGGAATCATCGATACAGGCATCGAATACGTTTCGCATGCGTCGGGCAATAGCGGGCTGGTCCGCATGCCGAGTCTGACGGGCGAAGTACCGTCCAGATGGGGAATTCGCGGAAGCGAGAGCCTGGGCGGAGGGATCAGTACGGTCTTCACGCTGGAGAGCGGCTTCAATTCGAACAACGGCAGCCTGGGACAAGGCGGCCGGCTGTTCGGCCGCCAGGCCTTTGTCGGCCTCGATACGCCCTACGGATTGCTATCGTTTGGCCGCCAATACAACATGACGACATGGGCATTGGCGGATGCGAATGTCCTCGGCCCGAACATCTATAGCATCAGTTCCGTCGATCCGTATCTTGCCGTTGCACGTAGCGACAATGCCGTTGCCTATAAAGGCACCTTTCACGGTGTGACCGTCGGGGCGACCTACTCATTCGGCCGCGATTCCGCCGGCACGGGAAACACGCCGGGCCAGGGTACGTGTGTGGGTTCGGCGGCCGGCCATATGTCCCAGTGCAGTCAATGGACCGCGATGCTCAAATACGACAGTGCGAGCTACGGCGTTGCAGCGGCATACGACGTACAGCATGGCGGACCGGGCGCCGCCGTCAGCTTCTTCGACGGCATGCCGCCCACACCGTTGACCGGCAATATGGACAAGGACGTCCACACCACGATCAACGGCTATGGCATCTGGGGTTCGTTGAAGTTCGGCGGCGGATGGATCGGCCGGTACGTGACGACGGAAGGGCCCGCGCCCGAGGGACGCTATGACATGTTCTTTGCCAACGCCTCCTATCAGGTCACCCCTGCCTGTCTGATCGACGGGCAGATTGTCAGGATCGTCAATGCGCAGCAGGATACCCGAGCCACGATGGCAATCGTTAGGGGAACCTATTTTCTTTCGAAACGAACCTCCGTCTATCTCCAGAGCGGTTATCTGAGCAATAGCGCCAAGGCGAGCTATACGGTGAGCCTGGGCGGCGGCGGAACCACTCCGCCTGCGGGAACCAGCCAGCTTGGCGTGATGGCGGGTATCAGGACGAGCTTCTGAAGCGGAGATCGTCCATCCACGGAGCGGGGCATCCGGGCGACTTCCTGTGTTGCACGGACCCCGCGGACTCCGCGGACCCGTGGGCGTAACTTGCGTCAGGATGAGGACTCGTATAGGCTTTGAACTACGATCCAATAAATCCTGGTTGTTTATGTCCCACATCAGTTCCGGAGTCGAATACGGCTTGCATTGCCTGCTGTATCTGGCCGACTCCGATGTGTCCACCGGCGGGGCGAGCGTGCGCGATCTCGCCGAGTTGCAGGGTGTTCCCGCCGACTTTCTGGCGAAGCTCTTCACGAAACTCGCGAAGGCCGAAATCGTGGTCGCCACGGAGGGCATCAAGGGAGGCTTCAGGCTGGCCCGGCCCGCTGCTCGCATCACCGTTCATGACGTGGTCGTCGCGATCGACGGCGAGAAAGCCCTGTTCGATTGCCGCGAAATCCGCGCGCGCTGCGCAATATTCGGCGACGAAGCGCCGGGCTGGGCGACGCGCGGCGTCTGTTCGATCCACGCGGTCATGCAGGCGGCGGAAAAAGTGATGCGCTCGGAACTCAAGCGCCACACACTGGCCGATCTCGCTCAGCGTACCGAAAGCAAGGCGCCGGCCGCCTTCGGTACGCAGGTGGTGCAATGGCTCTCGGATCGGGCTGCCAACCGGCGCGGCGACAGGGCCGAACCGGTTAGCGGCCGCAGCCGCAAGCGTGCCTGATCAGGCCACCACGACGAGGCGCGGGTCCGCGCTTGCCAGTGCCGCGGCACGGTCGGCGCCGCTCGGCGGATAGATCCACACGCTGTTGATTTCCGTCTTCAGCTTCTTCGCTTCGGCACCGGTCAGCTTGACCTGACGGTCCCAGCCTTCCGTATAGACGGCGCCCCACGGCCCGAGGTCGAGGCACGTCACGTACTTGGGCTGGCTGTACGGAATCGGCTCTTCGCCCAGCAGGTCTGCCGTGACGTTGTGGCCCGCCGAGCGGCCCAGGGCGATCGCGTGCTGGCAAGCCATCATCGTGTGGTTGCCTTCATCGTCGGTGGCGGCGCGGGCGCAGTCGCCGGTCGCATAGACGGCATCGAGGCCCTTGACCTTCAGGTTGCTGTCGACATGTAGACGTCCGAAGTTATCGCGCTCGGCGGGAATCTGTGCCGTCAGCGTGTTGGCGCGCGCGCCGGCGGTCCAGACGACCGTGTCGGCTTCGATGCGTTCGCCGCTTTCCAGCGTCACGCCTTGCGCGTCGATCGACGCCACGCCCGAGCCGAGCTTCCATTTCACGCCCAGTTCGGTCAGTGCCTGCGTGATGATCGGCCGCGGGCCGGGACCGAGGTCCGGACCGATCGCATCGTTGCGCTCGACCATGATGACGTTCACGTCCGCATCCTGGCCGAGAACCTCGCGCAGGCGGGCGGGCATTTCCGCCGCGGTTTCGATGCCGGTGAAACCCGCGCCGGCGACCACCACCGTATTGCGCCCGGCGCTTGCGGGGCGGTTTGCCAGGCCATGGAGATGGGTTTCGAGCCGCGTTGCGTCGGCGATCTGGTCGACGTTGAACGCATGTTCCTTGAGGCCGGGAATCGGCGGGCTGAACAGACGGCTGCCTGCCGCCAGCACCAGGCGGTCATAGCTCAATTCCTGACGCGAGCTGTCGGCACCGATACCCTCGACCGTCACCTTCTTCTTTTCGACGTCGATGTGGTCCACCTTGCCCTGCACGAACTCGACGCCGACGGTCTTGAAGAGGTCCAGCAGCGGAGCCTTCATGCCGCCGGGGTTTTGCTCGTAGAGGCGAGGGCGGACGTGCAGGGTCGGCTCCGGTGCGACGAGGACGATTTCCACGTCGGTGCGACCGACCATATCGAGCAGACGGGCCGAAGCCAGTGCGCTCCACGTACCGGCAAAGCCGGCGCCGATGACAAGAATCCGTTGTTTCATGTTTTATCGCTCCTGATCTGATGATCGAAGTTGAGGAAGGCATCACTGCTGCCGATAACTACGATTCTATTTGTCGTAGTTTGGATGCGCAAGCTTTTTTTCTGAAGGGCCACTCGGTCAAAAGGGAGAGATCGGCGGATGTACGCGGATCGGATGGCGCGATCGGCGATCCGCCAGGGTGGCGTGAATCAATCCCGTCCGGCTTCGATGATCGCCTGCGCGAGCCGCTGCGGCGCCGAAAACAGCGTCTCGTGGCTGCCGGGACATTCGACGAGCCGGAACAGTCCCAGCCGCTCGGACAGGCGCGGATGCCACGGCAGGCTATGCGGCATCGCGGTGTCCTGCTGGCAGTTCAGATAGGATTTGCCGAGCGGCAGCGCCGCAAGCGGGCGGCTCAGGGAGATCGCCTCGGTAAAGGTCCGGTACGGCTGAGGATTGAGCTGCGCGTAACTGGAGCGCGCGAGCGCGAGGTCTGCATCGTTGATGAAGCTTTCTCTCCAGACCTCGAACGGCAGCATCAGCGCATTGCCGTTGGCCGCGGCCATCGCGTCGAACAGCGCCGCGTGATGCGGCGGGACCAGATCCTTCAGGCACTCGCCGTCCAGCGGCACGAACGCGTTCACATACACGATGCGCCTGAGCCGCTCGGTCAGGCGATCGGCCACGCCGGAGATCACCATGCCCGCGTAGCTGTGACCGACCAGTGTGATATCGAATAATTCGTTATCCTCGATAAAGTGAACCAGCGAATCGATTGCGTCGGCGAGTCCGGTCGTGGCGCGGTCGTCGCCGGGGCGGTTGCCCGCGAGGGTCGGGCAGTGCACGGTGCAGCCGGCCGCGCGGATCGCGTCGGCCACGGCTTCGAACTCCGCACCGGTATGCCATGCGCCATGCACGAGCAGATAGGTATCGGCCATTGTTTGCCTCTCGATGGTTTTCGGGAGGCTTAGTCTAATTCGCGGCGCGGCTGTTGGATCGTTTTGTTCCGCCAACGGGATCGTCCCACGCTGCCAGTCGAAGCTCGCTCAGCGAAACTGTCGACGCAAGGCCTGCGGAGTCGCACCGAGATGCCGGCGGCACACGCGCGCGAAATGGGACGGGTCGGCAAAGCCGGCGCGGTAGCCGACTTCCGCGATCGTCAGCCGGTCGAAGCGCGCTTGTTCGAGCAGTGCTTTGGCGGTCGCGAGGCGGTTTTCGAGTAGGGCGCTGGCGAAGGTCGTGCCGGTGCCGGCGAGACACCGATGCAGGCTGCGCTCGGAAATGCCGAGGCCTTCGGCCAGTTCCTGTGCCGTCACGCGGGGCTCGGTATGACGTTCGCGAATCGCGTCGAGTACGCGCGCACGCAGTTCGGTGGCGGCCGGTGCCACCGCAGGGCCGTGACTATCGCAGGCGAGAGCGAGGAGTGCGCCCAACTGGTCGGCCAGCAGCCGGGCGGGCAGCGGCGGGCGCATCGCCATCTCGGGGGTGAGCTCGCAGGCGAAGCGGCTCAATACCGAACCCCAGCCGCGATGGCCGTCGATGCGCCGCGCGACGTGGTCGCCAGGACGAGGGAGCCAGCGCTCCACCCAGGCGGTCGGCAATTCCAGCGAGAGCGTGTCGGCCGACGACATCAGATGAAACGCGTAGCTGCGGCGCGAATCGACCAGCAGCAGGTCGCCTGGCTGCAACGCCGCGCGGTGGCTGTCCTGCTCGGCGAACCACGCGAAGTCAGTTTTGCAAAGCAGATAAAAATAGTTTTCCCGCGCGCGGGAAATCGCACGCGCAGTGCGATACACATGCTGCGTGCTGCTCCGTACGCGGTTGATGCCGATGCCTTCGAGCGGCGCCGATTCCAGCGTGCCGTGAAACGAGCTTGCCGACGCGTCGACGGTCATTTCCAGAAAGCCTTCACAGACGGCCTCGCGCCAGTAATCGAGCCGCTCGCGCGGCGATACGGCATCGGTGCTCCAGCGGCGGGTTGCCGGCATTGTCGCCCTGTTCATTCGAATCCTCGTTGCTTGCCGATCCGGTCGGATGGCCAAGTCTAGAGCGTTGGCTGAAACTGTCAACGCGAACCGCCTCGCTCACACGCTCACAATACGTCGCGTAAACGCCGAACCGCCGCGGCCGCTTCTGCGGCGGTTGCGAAGTTGGCAAAGCCCATCAGCAGACCGCCTTGCGGCGATTTGCGCAGCCGCCAGTGACTCAGTGCGTCGACGGCGAGCCCCGCGGCCTGAGCCGCCGCTGTCACGAGTTTGTCGTTTTGCCGTGGGGGCAGGTGAGCGAGCAAGTGGAGGCCGCCTGCCTGGGGCTGGATCTGCAGGGCGCTTCCCATCGTCCGGGTCAGGGCCTCGAACAGATAGCCTCGCCGCTCGGCATAGAGCGCGCGCATCTTGCGCAAGTGCCGGGCGAAGTGCCCCTGCGCCATGAAATCGGCGACGATCGCTTGCGGCAAGATGGAACCCGGGCCGGGAAGGTGGTCTGCCCTGTCCCTGAACTTGCCGACGTGCGCCTCGGGAACGACCAGATAGGCCAGCCGCAGGCCGGGGAACAGTACCTTGCTGAACGTGCCGGTGTAGAGCACGCGTCCATTGCGATCGAGGCTCTTGAGCGGGGGCAGGGGGCGACCGTGGTAGCGGAACTCGCTGTCGTAGTCGTCCTCGATGATCCATGCGCGGCGATGCCTCGCCCACTCCAGCAGTTCGAGTCGTCGCGGCAATGACAAGGCCACCCCCGTGGGGCTTTGATGCGTGGGCGTGACGACCGCGAAGCGCGCTTCGGCGGCGCTTCGCTGGCCGAGCGCCACGTCGAGGCCTTCATCGTCGACGGCGATCGGCGCGAGGCGCATCCCGGCGCGTGCCAGATGCTGCCGGGCGAAAATGTACCCCGGCTCTTCATACCAGCCGAGGTCGCCCTGCTGTAGCAACGTATGGCGCACGAGTTCGAGTGCTCCCCGGTAGCCCGCCGTCACGAAGACCTGCTCGTGCGAGCACGCGATGCCGCGCGAGATGCCGAGATAGGTCGCGATGGCATGCCGTAGAGGGGCGTATCCCGCGGGATCGGGGTAGGTCATGGCTACGGTTTCCAGGCTGCGCAGGTTGCGTCCGGCAAGGCGCGCCCACGCCTTGCGCGGAAACTCGTCCAGCGCGGGCAGGCCGAGCTGGAAGGGCCGCACCTCGCTCGCGGCGGCCTGCGGGCGGTGGGATTCGTGAGCGGAATGGACCGCGGCTCTCGCCTTGCCCGGCTCGGCCAGGTTCGCCAGCCGGGGAGAGACAACGGTTCCCGCAGCGCCTCGCGCGACGAAATATCCTTCGCTCGACAGCATCTGGTAGGCCATTTCCACCGTGCCGCGTGCGAGGTTCAGTTCGCTCGCGAGGCTGCGCACCGACGGCACGCGATCCCCCGGTTGCAGCTTGCCGGCAGCGATCGCTTCCCGGTAGCGCCGGTACAACTGCAGATAGATCGGCGCGTCTTGCTCCCGGCTCGGCTTCAGGTGCTGCAAATCCATGACAAATGCCCTATTAATTAATTCAGTTTTTGGACCTATCGAATAGGCCATGATTGTCCTAAATTAGTGTCCGTATAACAACGGACACGAATACACATGAGCACCTTTCGATTGAGTCCTATCGATAGCGATCAGGACTATCAGGCCAGCTTTGCGGTCATGCGCGAATTACGCCCGCATCTGACCGACGCCGCCACCTTCACCGCGCAAGCGCGTCGTCAGGCCGGGCAGGGATATCGCTTGCTGGCCGTATGGCAGGGCGATCAGGTCAAGGCCCTGGCGGGCTATCGCCTTCAGGAAAACCTGTTGTACGGGCGCTTCCTCTATGTCGACGACCTGGTGACGGCTGCCGACGCTCGCGGCCACGGCTTGGGCGCCAGGTTGATCGATGCCTTGCGCGAAGAGGCGTGCAAGCAGAGGTGCACGAACTTCGTGCTTGACACGGGTCTCGCCAATTCGCTTGGACAACGCTTCTATTTCCGTCAGGGTCTTCTGGCCGTGGGGATGCACTTCCGTCAGCCGCTCTAGGTCGCGCACGTAACCGCGCACGTAGCGAACCCGACTTCGTTCTAGCAGATTGCCTTGTTGTAGGAGATTTCTTATGAGTAGCCCGAAACGTTTGCCTTATCACACCCTCTCCCCCGAAGCCTACCGTGGGCTCGGCGCCACCAAAGTCGCGCTGAATAAAAGCAGTCTTGGCAAGGAGCTGATCGAGCTAGTCTGGTTGCGGATGTCGCAGATCAACGGCTGCGCCTATTGCCTGGAAATGCATGCCAAGGCGCTGCGCGCCGGCGGCGTGCCCGATAGCAAGCTGGATAGTCTCGCGGGCTGGCGGGTGAGCGAGCATTTCAGCGAACGTGAGCGTGCCGCGCTGGCCTGGACCGAGTCGCTGACGCACGTGGACCGCACACACGCTCCCGACGAGGATTACGAGCCGCTCAAGGCGCATTTCAGCGACGTCGAGATTTCGGACCTGTGCTTTGCCATTGCATTGATGAGCGCATTCAACCGGCTGGCAATCGGGATGCGGCAATAACGCGTGCCGCGCGATTCGGGCAATAGCGGCCTCGCGCAGAGTCGTGCCGCGCGACGCCACCGGGTGATCGAACCTGTCAGGTATCTTCGCGCGTGGTCGAGCGGGATCGCATTCCGGTAATGCGCGCATCCTCGCGCGCTTCATGCCGGCCGGCAAACCATGTGTGCACCTGGCTCGCAAAACCCGCCGGGATGCCTTTACCGAGAACCCCGGCTGAGAGCCGGGCGAGACTGGTTTTCGCCAGTTCGTCGCGCAGTACCTTCTCGGCATTGAGCATGACCGCATGAATGCCGCACACGCCCTGAGTTGCCCATCTGGGTGGCTTGTTGTCAAACAGGGCGCAGCGCCCTCTGACTTCCTGACAATCGAACAGCGCTTTGCGCCCCTCGACCGCATCCACCACGTCAAGGACGCTGATTTCCTCGGGCGCGCGGGCGAGGCGGTATCCGCCGCGAATGCCGCCGCTTGCTTCGACGATGCCGGCCTTTTCCAGCTTCGGGAATATCTTCGCGACGAACGCGGTTGGAACGCCTTGAATTTCCGCCAGGTCGCGGCTGCTGGGCCGATGTTCGAGAGGAGCGACGAGCCAGAGAAGGCAGTGCAAGGCGTATTCGACGCCGGTTCCGATGTATGCCATAGCACGAAGTGCCTCAACAGTCTATAACGCAGACTATATCGGGTCGTATTATGGATTGCAAGCGAGCGCGGTGCGGGGCCACGCGTGGAGCGGGCCTCTTTACGCGCTCGCGCCCCGCACGGAAGTGGACGTCAATGGGCCGAAACCTGCCAGATTCGATCGCGGAAAAGACACGCATCTGGCGTCGCCTCGCTCGATTCGACCCATATCCAGGCCTGCCGGTCTGACGCGGCGATCGGCCTGGATTCGATCGCGATTAGAGAAGATGGTCCAGAAGATCCGGTCCAAACACTTCGCGATGGATTTTGTCGGCCGGCACGCCTTGCGCCAATAGTGAAGCCCTTTGAGCCTGCATGAAAGGCAACGGTCCACACAGGTAGAAGGTCGCATTGGCGAGATCGGGATCTTCGGCAACCAGCTCGCCTGCTTCCATGCGTCCCGATCTTGTCGGCGCGTTCGCGAGCCCGGTCGCCTCACCGGACTCCACGTAAAAATGAAGCTTCAGGTGCGCAAGCGTGCGTCCGGCCGCCTCGATGTCATCGAGGTGTGCCAGGTAGGCGCGGCTTCTTGCCGCATGGGCAAATACTACCTTGCGATGGGTTCCCTGGTTCGCCAGCGCGTTGAGTACCGACACCATCGGCGTAATGCCGACACCGGCCGAGAGCAGGGCAATGGGGCCTTCGCCGTTGAGCGCAGGGGCGAAATCGCCGAAGGGCTGGCTGACCGCGAGCGTGTCGCCCGCCTGGATGTTGTCGTGAATCCAGTTCGATACCGCGCCAACGGGATTGGCGTTCACCCCCCTCTCGCGCCGTACCGAGATTCGCCATGCCATGCCATTGGGCGCATCCGAGAGGCTGTATTGACGCTGCTGGTAGACGCCGGGCCGCAATTCCACCACGACCGTTACATACTGCCCCGGGTGAAAACTCGCCGGCTGCTCGCCGGATTCCGGCACGAGCGTCAGGCTGACGATGTCTTCGGCCTGCATGACGCGCCCGGTCACTCGCATGATGTTGCGGTGGCCGGGAGCAACGCCGGAGCGCTCGTAGAGCCGGCTTTCCGCCGCGATGAGTTCTCCAGCGATCAGCCAGTAGGCTTCGTCCCAGGCTCCCAGCAACTCGGGCGTTGCGGCATCGCCCAGCGTCGTGGCAATGGCACCGAGCAGGTGTTTTCCTACGATCGGATAGTGCGCGGAGGTCAAGCCCACGGAGGCGTGCTTATGTGCAATTCGTCCGAGGACAGGGGCGAGCGCATCGCTATTGTTGTAGTTTGCGGCATAGGCGAATACCGCGGATGCCAGGGACTGCTGCTGGGAGCCATTGGCCTGGTTGCCCATGTTGAACAGGTTGGTGAGCGACGGATGTTCCTCGAACATGGTTCGATAGAAGAGCTGGGTAATCGCTACGCCATGCTCTCTGAGCACAGGAACGCTTGCATCGATATAGGGCCTTGAATTCTCGGACAGCATGCGAATCTCCAGAAAGACATATTGAAAATGCATCAAATAAGGCAGAGAAGAACCGCGTCCCTGATCTGCTGGCTACTTGATACCGGTAAAATTCTATAAAACATGCATCAGAGATGCAACTTATTGTTTGTACATCCGGAATCTTGTCCCATAAAAAAGACGCATTCTTGGTACATGTTAAGATGCCGGCTTTCTAACAGGGGCGAGACGTCTCCCCTTGTAGCGCGAGTGCAAGCGCGTTCTTCGAGTGGATCCCATGAAGCTCACCGACTATACCGACTACAGTCTTCGCGTCTTGATCTACGTGGCCGTTCATCCCGATGAACCGGTCACGATCCAGCAGATCTCAGATGCTTTCAGCATTCCCAAGAACCACCTGGTGAAGATCGTCCAGAACCTGGGGCAGAAGGGATATTTGCTGACCATGCGGGGGCGCTCCGGCGGCATTCGACTTGGCCGTCCCGCCGTGGACATCAATCTGAAGGAGGTGGTGTGCGCCACTGAGCCGGATTTCGGCATGGTGGAGTGCTTCCGCGACGGCAATCGCTGCGTCATCACGCGAGTTTGCGGGCTGCGTGGTGTTCTGCATCGAGCCCTGCAGGCCTATCTGGACGTGCTCGACGGATATTCGCTGCAGGACCTCGTAGAGAAGCCCACGGCGATCAATCGCACGCTGTCTTTGGGGATACCGGTCGAGGACATTCGGCTGGCCAGCCGCAAGCCTCGATAAGTCTCGCGGCGGCTCATCTGGAGCGTCGTTTTGCCGCAGTCTACCGGTCGTCGCGCAGGCGATAGCCCTGCGTGACACTTCGAGCGAGGCGATGTTAAGTGGTGTTAAGCGGCGCCAGGTAGCGTTAACGCTGGCAACGCCGGCGGGCAACGCTGCCACACTGATTCAAGCCTGCTTGCGTGCTCTTGCGCGCGCAGACGCCGGCTTGTCATCAAGCCGATTAGCCGTGCGATCCGACAGCCATTTGACGACCTGAACCCCGTAGGCCGGGGGAGACTTGTCGGCGACGCGTCGAGCGAGGTCATCCAGTGTGTGCTGCTTCAATTCGCTGCGCATGGCTTTTTCCGCCGCCTGCATGACCGCGTGGACCGAGCAAACGCCTCGCGTTGCCCAACCGGGAGCCGCATGGTCGAAGATTGCGCAGCGGCTGCGGATTTCGCGGCATTCGAACAACGACTTGCCGCCATCGATGGCATCGAGCACGTCGAGCACGGTGATACGATTGGCCGACCGCGCCAGCTTGAACCCGCCTTTGACGCCTTCCGTGGCCACGACCAGCCCGGCCTTGGCGAGCCTGGTGAACAGCTTCGCCACAAACTCGCCAGGCAGGCCCTGAAGCTCGGCCAGATCGCGCACGCTGGCTTCTTCCGCGGCGCCGTGAGGGCGGGTCAGGTACAGCAGGCAGTGCAAACCGTACTCGACGCCCGTGCTGATGTGAGACATGATAACTAAGATAATTTTGATCGTAGTTATGAGGGTACACAACTTTGGCTTTGCCCGCAACCACTACATCATCATCGTATCCTGACGATTTTATAACTACGACTTACATGATCGCAGTTATGGGATATACTTCCCGCGTAGCTCCTCTCGTCGATGTCCAGTTAAACAGGATGACGAAGTGCATTTGCGATTTCGCAGACCGGCTTAATCCTTGCCGTATGCGCCGCAAAGCGATAACCAGGAAGAGTCATGGATCTGCTGCGCAACATAAAAATTTTCAAGCGGGTGGCGGAAGCCTCGAGCTTCACCGCCGCCGCACGGCAACTGGAGATCACCACCGCCCAGGCATCGCGCGCCATTTCGGAGCTGGAGGTACACCTGCGCACACGGCTGTTACACCGCACGACGCGTCGCGTTGCGATGACGGAGGCCGGCAACCAGTATTTACAGCGCTGCGACGAGATCTGCTCGCTGATCGATCTTTCGGAGGACGAGGTACGTTCCACGCAGTCGTTGCCGGCGGGCGTGCTGCGCATTCATGCGCCGTTGAGCTTTGGTCAGACTTATGTGGTCCCGGCGTTGGTTCGCTACCTGGAGGCTTATCCCGATGTACGCGCCGATCTGACGCTTTCTCAGGAGACGCCGGATCTGATCGACGAGGGCTTCGACGTGACCTTGCGGATCACCAGCACGCAATTGCCCGATTCGGCGCTCGTCTCCACGCGCATCTGTACGATGCCGAGCGTGCTGTGTGCTTCGCCGGCCTATGTCGAGCGCGAGGGTACGCCCGAGAAGGTGGACGATCTGGCCGCTCATGCCTGTCTGCAACTGGTTACGCCGTATTTGCCGGTCAGCCGCTGGCACTTCGTCGGTCCCGACGGCGCGACGGAAATCGATCTGCCGCCGGGGCGATTGCGCCTGAACTCTCCCGAAGCGCTGGCGAGCGCGCTTGCGTACGGCGCGGGCATCGGACCGCTGCCGATGCCGTCCGCCGTGCCGTTGCTGACGAGCGGCAAACTGGTGCGCGTGCTGCCCGAATTCGAACTGCAGAGCATGACCATCTACGCGATGTACGCATCGCGCAAGTACCTGGACGCGAAGATCAAGGCATGGGTGGAATGCCTGCGTGCGTATGTGGCGCAGGAGATTGGCGCAGGTCGTATCTAGAAGCGGGGGCGAACGCTTCAGTCGTCCGCGAGCGGGGCCGGAATGTACCTGGCGCGCGGGCGCAGCATGAAGGCCTGAGCGCGTTGCTCGACCACATGGGCGCCCCAGCCGGCCGTGCGCGCGAGAATCCAGAGTGCCGCGGCGCTGCCGCGCGGCATATCCAGCGCGCGGGCGAGCGTGACGAGCGCAAGAGCGAGGCCCGGCGTCATGTCCGCCTCGGCTCTCACGCGCTCGACGAACCTGAGCATGTTCGCGACGTCCGGACGATCGGTGCCGCAGCGCGCGGCGAGAGAAAGGATCAGCGCCGCGCGAGGGTCCCCGTGAGGGTACAGCGGATGATTGAAACCGAACAGCGCGACGCCATGATTGCGCACGAGTTCGAGCTTCGCCTCCAGCGCGCTTTCGGTACACGTTTCGAAGAGTTGTGTCTCGACACGCGCCGTTCCCGCACCCGTCGCGTAGCCGACGTGCGCACCGATTGCCGAGGCGATGCAGTTGTAGAGGCTCGCGTCGCTGGAAGCGGCCACGCGCGCGGCGAACGTTGCCGGCGCGAGTTCGTGATCGGCGAGTACGACCAGGGTGGCGTCGACGGCCGCGACGGCCTGCGGCGTCAGCGCTGCGCCGCTCGCGCGCAGCGCGTGCGCGGCGAGACGCTCGCCCGGATTGCGCGCGGCATGGCTGCCTTCCGGTGACAGATAGCCGAAACATCCCGCGAAGGTTTCCAGCATCGTCCTCAATGCGGGCATCGCGGCGCCGTGTGCTATTTCGTGCTGGTCGCGTCCCCGCGTACTGAGCGCGATCGCGAGCATCGCCATGAAGTGGCCGATGTCGGCAGGAGTCATCGTGCGGGAATGAGCGTGCAGTAAGGTTGCCACATCGGCGGGCATATCGACGGCGGGCCAGTCGGCCTCGGCTTCCTGCCAGTTGCCGGTCACGAGAAAGTGCGCGACGACTTCGAACGCATGCCCGCCCATGGCGAGATCGATGGCCGGACGATTGCGGTAAACGGGGCCGCGCTCCTCGATGCTGGTGATGGACGACATCACCACCGGTTCGCCCCAGCGCATCGACGTCGCGGCCGTGACGGCGCGAGGCAGGCGTCCACGGCCGCGTGCCGCGAAGCGTTCGACGTCTTCCCGCGCATAGAGATGCCGGTTCGTGCCTTCCGCGGGGGTGCTGCGAATCAGGCCACGGCTCACATAGGTGTAGAGCGTCGCGGTTTTTACGCCTAGCGTCGCGAGTGCCTCCTCCCGGGTCAGGAAATCCTTCTTCGGTTTCATGGTCGATTTTCAGAATCAATCTTGATCGACTTTCGGCGAGTTCCTAGTATCACTGCCGAGATCGATTGATCGAGTATAGCTGCGAACCCAGGCGGGGCGAAGGCAGCCCGGTAATGGACGAGTCGCAGCGAAAAGAACCCCATTGAAGAGGAGATCGCAATGAGCGACGCCGCGCGCGAAGTTCCCAGTCCAACCGTGGCCGCGGAAAGCGGGCCGATAACATGGCACGTCGATGACCGGCCATGGGTTCCGTTGACCGGTCTGTTCATCAACCGGTCCGGCTACAAGACCCTCACCGATGCCGCCTATACCGGCAACGCCTACAGCATCGAACTGACATCGGTCGGACCGGGCGGTTCTTCGCCCACGCACGTCGAGCCGCACGCGCATCTGTTCTACGTGCTGTCCGGCCGCGGCGAGGTGACGGTCGGCGACGAAGTCAAGGACGTGAAGGCCGGATCGGTCAGCCCGATTTCGGCCGGCGTGCCGCATTCGTTCCGCAATCTCGGTGAAGACGCGCTCGAGATGCTGGTCGTCTACCATCCGCCGCGCGTGCGCAAGCCGGTGGCAAGCGATCGGCTCAATGCGACGGTGTGCGCGATCCATCGCGAGGCCAGGGGCATCGTCAGTATCGAATTGACGCCCCAGGCAAACGAGGCGTTTCCGCCGTTCGACGTGGGTTCGCATATCGATCTGCATTTGCCCGACGGCATGGTACGCAGCTATTCGCTTTGCAATTCTCCGGGCGAGACGGGGCGTTACGTGGTGGGCGTTTATCGCGTGCCGGAGAGCCGGGGCGGCTCGCGCTACATTCACGACGGCCTGCGCGTGGGCTCGACCATCGAAATTTCGAAGCCGCGCAATAACTTTCCGTTGCACGAAGACGCCGCGCATAGCGTGCTGATCGCAGGCGGTATCGGCATTACGCCGATTCTCGGCATGGTCCGTCGCCTGATGGCCTTGGGGCGCCCGGTCGAACTGCTGTATTGCGCGCGTTCGCGTAGCGATGCGGCATTCGTCAAGCAGATCGAAGCATTCGGTTTGCCGGTGACGTGGCATTTCAATGACGAGCACGGGGATCGGGTGGATCTGCGGCACTTTCTGGCAAGCCGTCCGGCGGATGCGCATTTCTATGCATGCGGTCCGGCGTCGATGCTCGACGACTTCGAGCGGCTCTGTGCCGAACTGGGGCGGGAGCATGCGCATGTGGAGCGCTTTGTTGCACGCGATCTGCCGGCCACGCAGCAGTCGAGCTATGAAGTCGAACTGCGGCGCACCGGGCGCAAGCTCGCGGTGACGCCCGCGAAGTCGCTATTGCAGACGCTGCTCGACGAGGGCATTGAGGTCGCGCATGGCTGCACGCAAGGGCTCTGCGGCGCATGCAAGACGCGCGTGCTCGAAGGAGAGCCCGATCATCGCGATTCGGTGCTGACGTCTGCTGAACGCGCGAGCCATGCCGTGATGACAGTCTGCGTGTCGGGCTGCAAATCGGGGACGCTCGTACTCGACCTGTAGTTCGCAGGGGTAAGGGCATGCACTGCTCCGCTAGAAGCACTTGCAAAGAGTAACAAGGATAATTATAGTCCGTGTTACATTGGGTACGCGAAATTCCGCGTCCCATCAACTTTGGTTTATCGATTCACTGGAGAGTGCGTCATGAAAATCCTGCACATCGATTGCAGCCCGAGGGAAGACTCGCATAGCCGGAAACTTTCGGCTGCCATCGTCGCGCGACTTCTCTCCGTGGATTCCGCCGTGTCCGTCGTGCGCCGCGATCTGGGCCGCCATCCCATCCCTCATACGGAGGCCGGTTATGCCACGGTGCTGTCTTCGCCGGGAGCATTGGCTTCCGTGCAGGCGGACGCGGCCACGCATCTGTCGGAGCAGTTGATCGGAGAGATCGAGGCTGCGGATATTCTGGTCGTGGGTACGCCGATGAACAATTTCACGGTGCCTTCCGTACTCAAGGCCTGGATCGATCAGATTCTCCGGATGGGCCGCACGATCGGCGTCGCGCCGACAGGGGAAAAGATCGGTCTGCTGCAGGACAAGCCGGTTTATATCGGCATTGCTTCCGGCGGAGTTTTCACGGGCGCTCGCGCGAAACAGCCGGACTTTCTGACGCCTTATCTGACGGCTGCATTCGGCTGTGTGGGATTGAACTCCCTGCAGTTTTTCGCCTTGCAGGCCACCGCGTTTCTCGACAACGATCAACTGACCGCGGAGCGTGATGCCCTGATCGCCACCATGGATACGGCAGGAATCGGCGCCGTGCGGCTGGAACGGCGCGACGGCCAACCGGGCTGATGGCTTTAACTCATGAAACAACGTTCACTCCAGGATGACACCATGCTCGTCAGAGAAGAGAATGCAATAGAGAGCGCTGGGCGCCTGGCGGTGCAAAGCATCGACCCGGCCGTATTCATCGCGCCATTGGCCGCGGCAGCCTATCCCTTCCTGCTGATGCTTTTTCATGTACTGGTCGGGTCTCCCGGGACGACGCCGACCGTCATCGATATCGCCGCTGCGGCGTTCGTGCTGGTGTTCTCCTTTGCCGCGCCCGTGCTCGGGATCGCAGTCGCATGCCGGCCGCACATTCATACCGGTTTTCGTCGTCTTGCCTACTTCAGCGTAGTCGCACCGACCTTGTATGTCTTTCTCGGCGTCGTGCAGACTTTGCTAAGCAGTCCCATTCCGGATCCCTGGGTCTGGTGTGTCATCTGGATCGCAGCTGTGGTGGGCGCGCTCCGTCATACCGGCGACGAAACGCGCCGCACCGTGGCGCCGGGTCTTGGAAAGTGGCGGGTCGCTCACGGCGTAAGCGCTGTGATCCTCTGCTTTTATGTGCTTTTCCACCTGGGGAATCATCTGACAGGGTTGATCGGCCCGAGCGCGCATGCCGCGGTCATGGATGTCGGCCGGTCTGTCTATCGGGACAGATTCGTCGAGCCGGTGCTGGTTGCCGCCTTCCTGTTCCAGATCGTCAGTGGTCTCTATCTGAGCTGGCGCTGGAGCGAAACACGGCATGATTTCTTCCGTACTTTCCAGATCGCCTCAGGTGCGTATCTTTCCCTGTTCATCCTGGGGCATATGAACTCGGTTTTCATCTACGCGCGTTGGTATCTGCACATTCCGACCGACTGGAACTTCGCGACCGGCGCGCCGACGGGTCTTATTCATGACCCATGGAACATTCGCCTGCTGCCGCACTATGCACTCGGCGTGTTCTTCGTATTGGGCCACCTCGTTGCAGGTTTCAGAGTCGTACTCAATGCTCATGGCATGGACCGACGCATCGTAAACCGGGCCTGGTTTGCCGGTGTGGCCGTGAGTGCCGTTATTGCTGCGGCCATTATCGCCGGCATGTGCGGTGTCAGGATCTAACGTACGGTAGTAGGGGCGAGGCGTGGCTCACACGACCTCGATATCGAGGCATGACGCCATGTTCTGGCGTCCTGCCTCAATGAATCACGGCTAAACGAAGCGCGAACACGGCCGGCAACATCGGCCGGGACGCTTGAATCGGTAAACGGGCTCGGTGGAAAAACACCTTGTCCGTTTTAGTGTTAATCGGGGCCGTACTCCATGAAAGGCCTGAACAGCGGGGATCTCACTCGATCCAGTTAAAACGCTGCTAGCTGCAATTCATATTTTGCGCTTCAACCCCAGGTGATTGGTCCACATAATCTGCGCACTGATATTCGCATAACGAGCGAATGCAGTTATTCAGAGGAAAGACCATGGGTTCCACAATCACCGAAAAAATCATGGCCCGTGCAGCGGGCCTGGATTCGGTTGCGCCGGGCGATGAAGTGATGGTCAAGCCGGACTTCGTGCTGGCATACGACTTCCCCGGCTACACGAATGTGTACTTCAGCCAACTGAAGAAAGACCTCGGCATCGAGCGGATCGCCGAGCCCGACCGGTTCGGGCTTTTCATCGATCACATGGTTCCCGCGATCTCGGCCGACGAAGAGGTCTTTCATGGCGAGACCCGGCAGTGGGCATCGGAGAACCGTGTTGCGCTTTTCGAGCGAAAGGGCATCGGGCACCAGGTTGCCGCCGAGGAGGGTTATGCCGTTCCCGGCGCGCTGGTCGTCCATTTCGATCCGCATATCAGCCAGTTGGGGACGTTCGGGACCCTCGCGCTCGGCATTCACCGGAACATGCTCGAAGCCTATTCGCGCGAGCGCATTGCGCTGCGTGTGCCGCATACCGTTCGCATCGACCTCAAAGGCAAGCTCAATGCGGGCGTGATGGCGCGAGACGTGTTGCATCACATCGTGAGGCAAATCGGCTCGGGCGGCTGCCGTTTCAAGGTCATGGAGTTCGCGGGAGCGGGGCTCGACGCCTTTTCGATCGAGGGGTTGCAGACGCTGACCGGGCTTGCGATGTTCACCGGCGCCATTTCCGCCATCGTGAATCCGGACAAGGAGCGCCTGCGCGTTGCCCTGCCGAGGGCAAGGAAGACCATCGAGCCGCTCTACAGCGATCCCGACGCGCATTACTCCGCGATTCACGAAATCGATTTGAGTGCGATCGAGCCCATTGTCGTCGTGCCGCCCAGCCCCGCGAACACACGCGACCTGCGGGATTTCATCGGCTTGCCCGTGCAGGCCGGGTATCTGGGGTCGTGTGCATCGGGACGCCTGGAGGATCTGAGGGCGGCAGCGGCTGTTCTGCGTGGCCAGACAGTCGCCGACGGATTCAACCTCAACATCGTGCCGACGTCCCGGCAGATCATGCTCGATGCCGCGCGCGAAGGGATTCTCGCGGCGCTCGTCGAAGCCGGCGCCTTTGTCTCGTCGCCCAGTTGCGACTACTGCTACGGACGCATGGGAACACTATCCGCGGGACAACGCGCCGTTTCCACGGGCACGCTCAATGTTCCGGGACGCATGGGCAGCGCCGACGCGGAAATCTTTCTCTGCAACGCTGGCGCTGTCGCGGCCGCGGCGATCGAAGGCTGTATTGCCGACCCGCGCGAATACCTGTGAGAACGAACATGAGCCTGAAAAATCTTCGCGGGCGTATTGCATTCGTGTTTCCCGACGATGACTACGACGTCGACCAGATTGTCGGCGTCAAGAATATCCGCATACAGGACGCCGGAGAATTGCGGCGCATCGTGATGAAATCGATCGACCCCGATTTCGTCTCGACCGTTCAGCCGGGCGATATCCTGATCGGCGGCCACAATTTCGGCTATGGTCATCCTCACTATCCCCCGATGACCGCAATGCGCGATCTGGGCATTTCCTGCGTCATCGCGGAGTCGTTTTCGCCGGGCTACTGGTGGGGCGAAATGGCGGAAGGATTTCCGCAGATTACCTGCCCAGGCATTCTCGAATTCGCGCAGCGGTGGGATCAGCTCGAAGTGGTCTGGAGCGAAAACATCGTCAGAAACAGAACCTCGGAGCGCTCGCTGCCGTTTGAACCGTTCGGCGCTTCCGAGCTTCAGATCATCGGCGAGGGCGGTCTTGTCAAATATCTCCAGTCTTTATCTTCCAGCCGCCCGTGATAGGCGCTCAAGCAATGACAACACTCCTACCCATTCGACAATCCGGTGAAGTATCGGCTGTCCTCAGAGGCGCGGCGAACGAAACCCGTGCCCTCGTCATTCCCGGTGCGTACGACGCGTTTAGCGCGAAGCTCGTCGAGAGCGCGGGATTTGGCGCCGTCTATGTCGGCAGCTATGCGACTGCGGCCGCCGCCTACGGCATGCCCGACGTCGGCAGCCTGACGCTGGACCAGCTCGTCGACCATGCGCGAAAAGTCGTCTCGGCGGTTTCGGTGCCGGTGATCGCCGACGCCGAAGGCGGTTTCTTCGAGCCCGGCAATATCTGGCGCACGGTACGCGAATTCGAGCAGGCTGGTGTCGCGGCCATTCATATCGAAGACCACGCCGGCGGCAAACACACCCATTTGCCGCAACGTCTGATTCCGCTCGAGCAGATGCTCGCGCGACTGCGCGCGGCGCTCGACGCGCGCAGTTCCGCGGACTTCATCATCATGGCAAGAACCGATGCGATGTGGGCGCTGCAAGACGAGAACGAAGCGATTCGCCGTATCAGGGCCTTCGCGGAGATCGGCATCGAGTACATTTTCGCCAATGGCGCGACGCCGGAAACGTTGCGGCGAATTCGCAGGATGGTGCCCGCGAAATACGTCACCATCGGTCATCCCTCGGTGACCGATCGCAGCCAATGGGACGGCGCCGCGGATATCGTCCTCGATTACGGATTCTGCCTGCAAGCCGTGGCGAAATCGCTGGGGGCGGCGCTGGCAACCTATCGAAGCTCGTCGGATACGAGCCGCACCGACGCTTATATCGAGCCCGCCGATGTGTTCGAAGCACGTCTTGGCTACGACGCGTTTACGGAGCGGGCGAATCGCTATATCTGATTCGCCCGCTCACCGGATCGCGCATATGCCGCGCGCGATCCGGCTTCTCCCTGGCCGACCTCAGCGCCGGATAACCGCGAAAACCATCGGGCCAGCGCGGAGGTTGCGCAATCCAATGATCAGGATGTCATACGAATGAGAACCGAACCGGCTCAATTACTCGCCGACCATTTTGCCTTCCTCGAAGGTCCACGCTGGTACGGCGGCCATCTCTGGGTTTCCGATATCGCGGACATGAAGCTTTATCGCGTTACCGTTGAGGGCGATCGCGAGGTCGTCTGCGAGGTTCCGCATCGCCCGTCGGGGCTCGGCTTTCTGCCGGACGGCACGCCGGTCGTCGTGTCGATGGTCGACCGGAAACTGATGCGTATCGTCGACGGCAAGCTGGTGCTGCACGCCGATTTGTCCGCACTCGCGCCCGCCGATCTGAACGATCTGGTCGTAGACGGGCAGGGGCGAGTCTATGTCGGAAACTTTGGCTACGATCTCTTTGGCGGTGCCGGCAAAGCGCCTGCCGATCTCTACGTCGTGGAACCGGACGGCTCGGCGCGCGTCGCCGCAAGCGGATTGGATTTTCCTAACGGCGTGGTACTGAAGGACGGTGGGCGGACACTCGTGGTTGCGGAGTCATGGTCGAATCGCCTCACCAGCTTCGAGCGGGATGACAAGGGCAATCTTTCGGGGCGCCGCATCTATGCGGACCTGAATGAGCATCAACCCGATGGCATCTGCGTCGATCGCGAAGGCGGCGTATGGGTGCCGTGCTTCAATACCGGGGAGGTGCTCCGTGTTCTGGACGGCGGTGTCGTCACGGACAGGATTTCGCTGGGAGACCGGCGCGCCGTGGCTTGCCAACTCGGCGGCCATGACGGGCGGACGCTGTTTTGTTGCACGTTCGACGGTCCGCCGGAAGATCTGATGAGCCGAAAGCGGCTGGCCGCGATATATACATTGCGTGTTGCGATTCCAGGCGATGGATGCAACGTTGCGTGATGTTGCCGCGCGCTTCATCGGGCGCGGATTCATCGTGTGCGGATACGGCGTGTCAGCGCGCCTCGGCGCGGGAGAACCGGCCGGCTCTCCCGCCGTGTCCTTTCGTGCGTTACGCGGACGCCACTCGCGCAACGGCCCTGAGCAATGGCGCAGGCGTTGCCGGCAGCGCAGCGATCTTTGGCGAAGCCTGGTCCTGAGTGTCCGTTAACGCATCGAGTTCGCGCTGCATCTGTGTCAGCCCTTCCTGAATCGTCGTTCGAAGATGCTCGATCAGGGTGCGAACCTTGGCGTCCGGGTAACGTCCCGGAGCGTATATCGCGTACACGTTAAACGGGCGAAGCCGATATTGCGGCAGCACCCTCACGAGCGCGCCACTGCGCAGATCGTCGAACACGCTGTAGACCGCGAGCGCACCGATACCGGTGCCCATACGCAACGCATGAGCGAGCGCATCGGGCGTATTCACCTGGAACGGCGACGCGTTCACGGGCACCGTCATGGCGCCATTCGCATTTTCGAGGTGCCATTCGTTGGCCGGCCCAATAGGACTCGCAAACCGCAGCAGTGTGTGGTTCGCAAGATCGGCCGGCTCGCCGGGTTCGCCATGCGCGGAAAGATACGCCGGCGAGGCGACGAGCACGGAATGCGTCGTTCCGAGAATGCGGGCGACATAGCCGGAATCCGCGAGTTGCGACGCGCATATCAGCGATACGTCGTAGCCGTCTTCGACAAGGTTCGGCACATCCTGCTCGACGCCGAGTTCGACCGTTACGTCGGGATGATCGGCCTGATAGGCGAGCAGCGATGCGGTGACGAAACGCTGGGCGAGCCCGGGTGACGAATGCACGCGCAGATGGCCCGAGAGCGTGGTCACCATGCTGCGTGCCTCGGCGTGTGCGAGATCGACATCGGCAAGGATGGCCTTGACGCGCTCGTAATAGCGCGCTCCCGCTTCGGTCAGCGAGAGATGGCGGGTGCTGCGGCGGAGCAGCGTGGCCTGCAACTGCTTCTCCAGCGACGAAACAGCGCGCGAGATCTGGGCCGTGGTCGTATCGTTTTCATGCGCGACGGCAGTGAAGGTGCCGGCTTCGACGACGCGAACGAACATGCGCATGCTTTGAATGGTGTCCATGACAGACGTTCCTGCTAAAGCGCCGAAGCGAATCCGGCATGGACGTATAGTGCTCATTTTTGACGTTTATGTCAAGAATGAGCATTGCTGCCGTTGAGCGACGCTGTGCTCGATTACCGGCATCGGATGAAAGGGTGAGTATCCGTCGTGCCGCTTAAACAGCGGAATACTGCTGCCTACACTGGGAACCACGACGAAGCACAGCCAAGTCGTCAGCTATATCACCCTTTCCAATGAGGTATCGATCATGAAACGCAGACTCGTTTTTTCCCTTCTGGCACTCTCGTTTGTTCCGGCGCTGACATTTGCCCAATCCGGGCATTCCGTCACTCGCGCCGAGGTTCGCAGCGAACTGGCCCAGCTTCGGCAGGCCGGATACGACGGCGATACCGACGCGTCTTACCCGACAAAACTTCTGGAAGCGCAGAGCCGGATCGCCAGCGGCCACGTCGGGACGTCGGCGACGGACGTAGGCGGCCGTGTTAGTGGATCGTCGCAGTCCGGCGTAGCCGTGCGGGGCAATACAGGCGAAATCCCCGGTCTGCGGTCGATCTATTCCGGCAATTGAAGTTCAGGGCGGACTTTTCAGTGCCGAGATCCGCAGAGTGGACATCGGTGCGATCCATCACGCGCACGGAACCGATGGACCGCCCGCACGCTTCGGATTCCGTAGCGTATTCGTTTTCTCTATGGCAGGCACCTCACGCCCCTCGCTATAGGCACAGGCAGCTGTACCTATAGCGAGGGGCGTGACGACAGTCCGTTTGAGACCACGGAATAGCCGGTTATATTTTTTCCAGCGTAGGATACAGCTCGATATTTTCCTTCTGAATCCGCTCGTGAAGCGCCTTGAATACCAGGTTCGCTTCGGACCGGAAGCCGTCGGCGTCGTCGGCGATGCGTCGAGCGGACAGCCATTTGCCGGCAAACTTCATGTAGGCCGCGCTCAGATCCCCCATTTCCGCCTGGTAGCGATGGCCCAATACCGCATGCGACCGGTCGGACGATTTCTGCAAGGCCGGATACAGCACCGCGTCCTCGACCGACAAATGCAGCTTGATGGTGGCGCTCATGGAGACAATCTGCCTTGCGATCTCCGCGGCGTGTTCCGCAACGCCGGCTTGACTGAGGCTGCGCAATTGCGTCACGGTACTCATGATCTCAATGTGCTGTTGTTTGAACTTGTCGATATTCATGTCACTTTCTCTTTGGCCATTTGATTTTCTATTTGCTGTGTTCCCCATGCGAGGAAAATCGAAACGATATCAATCGGGCCGTGCAGCAGACAGGTGCAAGAAATGAGCATCGAATCAGGACATCTGCAACATGCGCATGAGATCGGGTTGGGTCAAAGGAACGAATAGCGTTTATCGATTGGCGTTTCGCCATTCACGATATCGGGCGGCCAATTTTCGTGTGCGAATCCGATCGATAACGAGACTGTAGACGGCCGAATACGAACGCCGGGGACGACGTCCCGCGGCGATGGCATAAAGCCGGCGCTTCACGAGCGCCATGGTCGCGAGCCCGGCCGCTGCCTTGTCTTGCCAGCGGACCGCAACGAGCGGCGCATCGACCGGCTGACCGTCATGCCAGCGTTGCGGCAGGTCCGGCACGGATGCAAGCGCGGTGGCCATGCCGACAACCGCGACGCCCGCGTCGAGCACCGATTCCGCGATTGCCTGCCGGCGGATGCCGCCGGTCGTCATGACGGGCATGCGGGCCACGGCGGCGATCTCGCGCGCGAACCTCAGAAAGTAGGCTTCGCGGGCCAGCGTGCGGCCGTCCGCGGTACGTCCCTGCATGGCAGGACTTTCGTAGCTTCCGCCCGAAAGCTCGACCAGGTCGACGGCTTCGTTGTTGAGCCACAGCACGATTTGCCGGGCGTCATCCTCGGAAAATCCGCCGCGCTGGAAATCGGCGGAATTGAGTTTGACCGCGACGCCGAATGCCGTGCCGACGTGCTCGCGCACCGCGCGCACGACGGACAGCAGCAGCCGCGCGCGGTTCTCGAGTGAGCCGCCCCATGCGTCGTCGCGTCGATTGGTCAAGGGGGACAGGAATTGCGAGATCAGGTAGCCATGTGCCGCGTGGATTTCGACGCCGTCGAAGCCGGCCGCCTGAGCCGCCGCCGCGGTATCGGCGAAACGCTCGACGACCTCGTGGATTTCGCCGGCAGTCATGGCACGCGGCCGAGCAAAAAGCTTGCTGTGGCGCCCGAGGTCGAGTGCGATCGCGGATGGCGCCCAGGCGTCATGCCCCAGCGCCGCGATGACCTGGCGGCCGGGGTGATTGATCTGCATCCATGTGCGCGCGCCGTGCCGCCGCGCTGCTTCGGCCCAGCGCCTGAACGGTTCGAGAGGCGTGCCGCGCTCCAGCACGACACCGCCGGGACCGGTCAGGGCGCGCCGGTCGATCATCACGTTGCCGGTAATCAGCAGGCCGGCGCCGCCCGCTCCCCACGCGGCGTAGAGACGCCAGAGCGCGGGCCCCGGCAGTTGTCCGGCGTCGGCCAGATTCTCTTCCATCGCGGCTTTCGCGATGCGGTTCGGCAGGGTATGACCGTTGGGGAGAGGAAGCGGAGCGAACAGTGGCGATACCATCGGGCGGTCTTTTCGTCTTGGAAACGGCGCTTATACTAGGTTTCAAGTTCACTTGAAGGTCAAGTCAGATGAAGATTGGAGAACTGGCCGCGCGCACCGGCATGGCCGCTTCGGCAATCCGTTTCTACGAACAGCGCGGCTTGTTGCCTGCGGCCACGCGCGGGGCGAACGGTTACCGGATCTACGACGAATCGGCGGAAGAGCGGCTCAAGCAGATTCAACTGGCGCAAAAGCTCGGCTTTACGCTGGACGAAATGCAGACGGCGATCAAGGAAATGGGGGATTTTTCGCAGGACGGGTTGCTCGGACGGATCGATCGGAGGCTAGGCGAAATCGATGCGCTGCGCACGCGGCTCGACGAGCAGCGCCGTGTACTGCTCGGGGTGCGCGACGCGCTTCAGGCCGAGTGGGCGGCGGGGCGTTGCTTCAAGGTGGATCGGTTCGAGGAGCGGCAGGGCGTGGCGCGCCGCGCCGATGCCGCGCTGCCGCGCAAAGGGGCGAAGCTCCGCTGAGCGGGTCCGGGCCGGAGCCGGGGCGATCTCCGTTGCGATTGGCCGACACGGCCACGTCTGTCCGACGCGTAAAATGGCGGGCTATCGCAAGCGAGCACAGGCACGCGCCGCCGGACCACGTCGCCGGGCGGTCGCGCCTGCCTTCGCCGGTTTGAACAGGAACGCACGCGGATGTCGTCAGTTTTCTTCGATCGGGAAAGCATTACGGAATGGCTCGGTGACTGGACGGTCGCGAAAGCGCGCTCGGTAGGCGCGGTCAGCAACGTGACGTGGCAGGGCGCGACGCTGAGCGGCGACGTGCAGGGCTCGCGGCCGCGGCCGTACCGGACGCGCGTGCGTTTTCGCACCGACGGCGGTTCGCCGTGGGCGCAAAGCGACTGCACGTGCCCGGTCGGCCGCGATTGCAAGCACGTCGCGGCGCTGCTGCTCGCGGAACTCGACTATCACGACGAGATGGATCACATCACGCAGGTGGAAGAAAAGAGCGGCGAGCGCAGGGCGGATGCTTCCGTCGCGGAGCCGACGATCGTCGCGCCCGGCGAGCCGTCGTCGAGCGTGCGTCCGGAACTCGTGAGCTGGCTTGAACGTTTTCGCGCCCGCTCGCAGGCGGCCGATGCCGCCGCGAAGAAAGCCGAGGTGCGCAAGGCGGGCGCCGCCCGCTCCGAAACGCTGGTCTACCGGCTCAACTGGTCGCGTTTTCAGATGCGCCACGAAGTCGTGCTGCACCGCGCCCGCTGCGCGGCCGACGGCACGATCGTCGAAATCGGCGAGACCTGGGACGACGTCGAGGCCGCGCTTCTGAAGCAGCCTCGCTTCGTGTCCGACGAAGACCTGTCGATCCTGCGCGGCCTGTGGCTTGGCCGCTCGCGCGAGGATTTCGGCCAGTTCGTGCTGCGCGGCGCGAGCGGCGCCGAGACCTTGCAGAAGCTGATCCTGACCGGCCGCCTGTTCTTCGACTTCGGAACCGCACCGGGAGAGGCGGGGCCGAGGCCGCTCGCGCGCGCCGCCGACCGGCCCGGCCGCATCGAATGGGAGCCGCTTGCCGACCGGCGTCTGCGTCCGGTGCTGCGCACCGAGCCGCGCGCGAGCATGGTGCTGCCGACCGAGCCGGTCTGGTACGTCGACGGCGTCGCGCACGAGGCCGGTATCGTGCCGCTCTCGCTGCCGTTCCAGCAGTTGCCCGATTACCTCGCCATGCCGCCGATCTCGCTCGCCGAGGCGCCGCTCGTCGCGTCGGTATTGCGCGAGGTGGCGCCGGAACTGCCGCCGCCGCCCACTCACGAGGCGTCCGCGCTGCGCGTGATCGACGTCGATCCGGTGCCGGTGCTCACGCTCGACAGCCATGAGGCCGCGGGCGCAAAAGCGGCGAAGGCGGCGAAGGCGGCGAAAGCGGCGGGCCCGCGCAAGTCGGCGGCGCTCGAACTGGCCGCCGTGAGCTTCGACTACGACGGCGTCAGCATCAACGCCGACAGCGGCGTGACGCTCGTGCCGCTGCCGGGCGGCGACGTGATCCATATCCGCCGCCGCTACGAGGCCGAGAAAAAGCGCCTGCTCGAACTGCGCAAGACCGGTCTGCAGAAGGTGCCGACGCGCAGCGTCTATGCGTCGCGTCTCTTGCCCGACACGATGCTCGGTCTGCCCGATGCCGATGCATGGTCCGGGTTCGTCAACGAGGCGGTGCCCGAGCTCGTCGCCAAGGGCTGGCGCGTGACGATGGCGCCGGAGTTCCGCTACAACGTGATCGAGATCGACGCGATCGACGGCACCGCGCGCGAGGCCGGCGACGGCTGGTTCGATCTCGAGATGGGCATTCGCGTCGGCGAGCGCAACGTGCGGCTCGAGCCGCTGCTTGCCGACCTGTTCCGGCGCGACCGGCGCTGGCTTGGCGGCGCGCTCGAAACGATCGGCGACAGCGAGCCGATCGAGCTGAAGACCGAGGAAAACAAGCGGCTGCGGCTGCGCGCCGATCGCCTGAAGCCGGTCGTGCGCGTGCTCGTCGATCTGTTCGACTCGCTCGGCGGCGCGCTCGCCGAAGGTGCGCCGCTGCGCGTGGCCGCCGTCGATGCCGGCCGGCTCGCCGCGCTCGACGACACCGGCCGCTGGCAATTCAGCGGCGACGACTCGATCCGCGAACTCGCGCGCCGTCTGCAAGCCGGGCCGGGGCTGCGCGCAGTGCCGGTGCCGCGCGGTCTGAAGGCGGCGTTGCGCGCGTATCAGCAGCAGGGCCTCGACTGGATGCAATTTCTGCGCGAGCAGGATCTCGCGGGCGTGCTCGCCGACGACATGGGCCTCGGCAAAACCGTGCAGACGCTCGCGCATATTCTCGCGGAGAAAGAAGCCGGGCGGCTTGCGCGTCCCGCGCTGATCGTCGTGCCGACCACGCTCGTGCACAACTGGCGCGAGGAAGCGCGCCGCTTCGCGCCGGAGTTGAAGGTGCTCGTGCTCAACGGGCCGCAACGCAAGGAGCGCTTCGAGCAGATCGGCGCACACGAGCTGATCCTGACGACCTATGCGCTGCTGTGGCGCGACCAGAAGGTGCTGGCCGAACACGACTACCACCTGCTGATTCTCGACGAAGCGCAGTACGTGAAGAACGCGTCCACCAAGGCCGCGCAGGCGATTCGCGGGTTGCGCGCGCGGCATCGGCTGTGTCTGACGGGCACGCCGCTCGAAAATCATCTCGGCGAGCTATGGTCGCAGTTCGATTTTCTGCTGCCGGGCTTTCTCGGCACCCAGAAGGACTTCACGCGGCGCTGGCGCAATCCGATCGAGAAGAACGGCGACGACGTGCGCCGCGCGCTGCTCGCGCGCCGCATCAGGCCGTTCATGCTGCGCCGTCGCAAGGACGAAGTCGCGAAGGAACTGCCGGCCAAGACCACGATCGTGTGCCCGGTCGATCTCGAAGGCGCGCAGCGCGATCTGTACGAGACGGTGCGTATCGCCATGCAGGAAAAGGTGCGCGCGGCGGTCAGCGCACAGGGGCTCGCGCGCAGCCACATCATCGTGCTTGACGCGTTGCTGAAGCTGCGCCAGGTGTGTTGCGATCCGCGGCTGGTCGCCGCAGCCGGGGCGGCCGGCGGCGCTGCCGCGCGTGGCGAGCGCCAGATGCGCTCGGCCAAGCTCGATCTGCTGTTGTCGATGCTGCCCGAGCTGATCGAAGAAGGGCGCCGCGTACTGCTGTTCTCGCAGTTCACCGGCATGCTCGCGCTGATCGCGGCCGCGCTCGACGAGGCCGCGATTTCCTACGTGATGCTGACCGGCGCCACGACCGATCGCGTGACGCCCGTCGAGCGGTTCCAGCAGGGCGACGTGCCGCTGTTCCTGATCAGCCTGAAAGCGGGCGGCGTGGGGCTGAACCTGACCGCCGCCGACACGGTGATCCACTACGACCCGTGGTGGAACCCCGCCGCCGAGAATCAGGCCACCGACCGCGCGCACCGGCTCGGCCAGGACAAGCCGGTGTTCGTCTACAAGCTGATCGCGGCGGGCAGCATCGAGGAAAAGATCGTGGCGTTGCAGGAGCAGAAGGCCGTGCTGGCCGACAGCATCCTCGCGGAAGACGCCGCCGGCACGGCGAAATTCTCCGACGACGACCTCGAGGCACTGTTCGCGCCGATGCCGGAGATCGAAGGCGCGAGGTGAGGGAAGTCGATGGCGTGAGATCGGAACCCCGGAGCGCGAGGGCAAGTTGTAACAAAACTCTTACATGCGTAAGTTTAATGTAAGTCAATGCGCAAGACGGCGTCTGCTCATATCAATATCGGACGCATGTGGCGCCGACCTTCGGCGCTATTGTGCGAAGTGGCGCCGGTAAGAGTTATCTCGCGAGCGGTTACAAAGGCAGTTCTTTCCTCTTGAGCGCGAATGTCGTCGCGGCTACCGTGGCGTGACTCGTGCGGCTAGACCCCGGCGAGCGTGTGTAGTGTTTGAGGCGGCGTTACCTCGGTGAGGCGACGCCGCTTTTTTTATCGACCGGCCGCCGGCCATCCTGGTCTTTCGCTGCTTCCTGCCCGATCCGAATCAATTCCGATCCCTCGTTCGATCTCGCGCAAGCCAACGGGTATCGGCGTTCTTGCGAGTCGATCGCGGAGGCATTCGGCGACACGAAGTTTCAACGAAATCTGACAATGTTTAAACCATTTATCTTGAGACTATTCCTATACTAACCAACAAATTGTTAAATCGAAGTTCTTTCACGAACTGGCTGAAAAGGGATTTGCAGACGGGGCCAAACACTTTCCCGGCAACGATAACAGTCTTGAGCACGTGCATTTCCCGGGACTCCGGCACACACCGGCGGTCATAGGAAAATCTAAGAAAAACGCGTAGGACGCTTTCAATCAGGTTTTTTTCGCGACGGATTGCCGCCACACGGCAGCCGGAAAAAGAGGGTTTCGATTATGATGATCTGCCCCGCATAATCGAATGCAATTTCGTCTATGCGCTGATTTCGAGCTTATGCGAAAGCAGTGCGAAACGGGGGCGAAGGCAAAGGACCATTTATTCAGGAATAGCAGCCGGACTCTTTTTGGGGAAGCCGGATCGGCGGTTCGCACCGTCATCCCGGCGCTCTGCCGGTTAGCCGGCGACCCGCCAGGAAAGGCGCTATTGCGTTGTGGGGTGTTATGAGAATTGCAGTCCTCGATGATGATTCGGCCCAGGCCGATCTTGTTTGTCAAACGCTGTCGGCGGCGGGGCATGTCTGCCACGCCTTTGGTGCGGGCAGAGAACTGGTGCGCCAGCTGCGGCGTCAGACGTTCGATCTGCTCGTGCTCGACTGGAACGTTCCCGACATGTCCGGCGAAGAGGTGCTGCGCTGGGTGCGCGAAAGCCTCTCCGAGCGCCTGCCGGTTCTGTTCATGACGAGCCGGGGCCGCGAAACCGACATCACCTCGATCCTGAATACCGGCGCGGACGACTATCTCGTCAAGCCCGTCTCCGCCGCGGTACTGCTTGCGCGCGTCGGTTCGCTGCTGCGCCGCGCCTACTATCTGAAGCCGCCGGCGAGCAAGGAAGTCTTCGGCGACTTCGAGTTCGACCTCGGCGCCAAGCACGTCGTCGTGCGCGGCACGCCGGTCGCCGTCACGCAGAAAGAGTTCGAGCTTGCGCTGCTGCTGTTCCAGCACCTGAGCAGGCCGCTGTCGCGCGCGCATATTCTCGACGTGATCTGGAAGCAGGCCACCGACATCCCGTCGCGCACGATGGACACCCACGTCTCGATGCTGCGCAGCAAGCTCGGTTTGCGCCCGGAGCAGGGCTACCGTCTGACGCCGATCTACGGCTACGGCTATCGCCTCGAGCGGATCGAAACCGATACGCCGCCGGCCGCCACCGCGGAACGTTCCGAAGCGGGGGAGGCGTGACGGTTTTCGTGGATACGGCAGCGCGCACCCGCGCTGCCATGCCGGGCCGCCGCTCCACCGCGTGGCTCGCGCTGGCCTGCCTGATGGCAACGAGCGCAATCGGCGGGAGCGCCGCCGCGCAGGCGCGCGCGAGTGGCGCGCCAGCCGGTGTCAAGGCGCCGCCTGCTTACGTGTCGTACACGACCCACGAGGGTGACACGCTGTACGACATCGCCGGCCGTTATATGGCCGATCACGCCGACTGGGCCTTGTTGAGCCGCCTTAATCACGTACCCGCGCCGCGCCGCATGCCGGCCGGCATCGTGCTGCGTCTGCCGACCGACAAGCTTCGCCAGGATCGGGACACGGCGCGTGTCGTCGCGATGAGCGGACCAGTCGAGCACGCCTTCGGCACGAGCCCGTACCTGCCGCTCAAGACCGGCACGACGCTTGCCGAAGGCGATCGCGTACGCACCGGCACGAACGGCTTCGCCACGCTCGAACTGCCCGACGGCTCGTACGTCACGGTCGCGCAGGACGGCGAACTCGACATCGAGAAATTGCGGCACACCGTGCTGACCGGCACGGGCGACCGCGTTTTCGATTTGCATCACGGCGAAGTCGAGAGCCAGGTGACGCATGCGACGCGGCCCGCGACAACGATCCTTCCATAGTCGGGATTGTGAGAAATCCTGAAATTTCTGGAGAAAGGCATTCCCGACAGTGAATCGCTCCGTCGCCCCGAGGCAACGACACTCGCCACCATGGGCCGGTCT